>JAGQOG010000268.1 GCA_020427695.1 Phycisphaerales bacterium | reverse complement strand
CTTCGAGCTCCGGCTCCTCCTCGGGCGCCCCGCCGCCGCCGGATTCCGCGGCGCCGAAGCCACGTCGGCCGCCGATGGCGCCGCTGCCGCCGAGGCTGGGGCCGCCGCCACCGGGGCCCCCTCCGCCGGCTCCAACCGGAAGGCCGTTGAGAACCGCGAGGCTCAGCACCCGCTTGACGGGAGACATGACGACCGAGGTCGAATCGCCATTCGCCTCGCCGAGCGCGCGCAACACGTCGTCCTGGATCCAGAACTTCCACTGCCAGTCGAACATCTCCGGCATCGTGGGCAGTCGATTGGGGGGATACGCCGGCACGTCGAGGTTCGCGAGCGTGGCGTACATCGCCATCGACGACGCGGCCTCGCCGTAGGCGGCCAGTCGGGCCCGCGAGAGCTCGTTGTCGAGATCCTTGACCTCCTGGGCATCCAGATCCGAGCGCTGCTGCTTCCGGAAGTTGTTCATGATGAACTGCGACTCCCGATTGAGCAGCGTCTCCGTCACCTCGGAAGCCGAGGGCGGTCCGCCAGCCCGCACGCTGTGCAGCAGGTTCTCGTACGCCGTAATCAGCGTGCGGTAGAACTCGGAGGGAAGCGTGTCCCGCTCGGGCGGCGGCATCTTCGGGAACAGGCGGGGGATCAGGACGCCGCGCCCCTTCCGATTGTGCTCGATCGCGAGCTTGCGCACGGCGGCGGCATCGTCGCGAAGCGACGTGGCGAACTTCTCGTACTGCGCCAGGAGCTTCGGATTGGCGACGGTCGTGACCTCGATCGTCTCGCGCCCCGGCACATCGAGCTTCATGCTGGTCCGGGCCAGCGAATCGAGCTGGCTCATCTTCGCGGCGCGGCTCTTCGCCTCCGTGGCCACGCTCTCGTTGAGGCCGCTGGCCAGAATCGGGGCGAGGATCAGGACCGCCACGATCGCCACGCCCAGGATGACGATCACGAGGTTCGACTTCACCCACTCGAGCACCTTGCTCATGCCTGGTTCTCCTCGGCGCTGACGGGCGCCGCCGCCGGTCCCACGAGCTCAATGGTGAAGGTGATGACCCCACGATGCACCTTGTCGCCCGCATTCAGCAGGCGCGGCGCGTTCGGGATCGGAGCCAGCTTGTCCAACTCGGTCTCCTTCGGGCGCTCGCCGCCGGCCGGACCGGTCGGCACGCTGGGGGCCCCCCCGACCGTTCCGCCCGTTGCGCCGCCGACCGTGCCTCCGACGGTTCCGCCCACGGTCTGGCCGCCGCTGCCGCCGCCGCCGATCTCGAGACCGGCGCCGGGTGCCATGATCGGCGCACCGCCGCCGCGCTTGCCTTGGAGACCACCCGCACCGCCCCCACCGGAGCCCTTCGGCGCCATCGGCGGGCGCTGCGATCCGCCGCCCAGCGGCGGGGTCGATGCCGAGCCGCCCGAGGGAACGTTCGGCAGGCCGTTCCCGCCTCCGCCCTTCTCCTCGCGGCCGTCGTCACCGATGGTTACCGTCGTGAGCTGCGGCGTGTTCAGCGAGATGCTGTCCTCCACGATGACGTACGGCACGCCCTCGCGCACCTTGTTGTCGCGCAGCCACTTCGCCACCGTGTCGTTGAGGAAGCGTTCGCGGTCGGCGTGGGTGAACTCGACGCCCAGCGACACGTCGATGCGGCGCTTGTTTCCCGCGTAGCCGTTGTAGGAACCATCCAGGCTCCGCATCGAGATCAGGCGCCTCTCCTCCGGCGGCACCTGCGCGATCGCGGCGGGATTGTCGCCCACGAGCACGGGCTGGGGATTGGCCGAGGCCAGCGCGGAGACAGCATCGTTGATGAGCATCGGCCATACGGCACGATCCTCCATCAGCCGGCGGATGTTCTCCGCGTCGTAGCCCACCGTGCTCTGCGCTTCGATCGCCTGGTACTGGCTGCGGAAGGAGTTTCCACGGCTGATCGCCTGCTCGACGGCGGGGTCCACGCCGCCGGTGCGCATGCTCTGGCGATCGAGGAGACCGCGGGCGAACATCAGCCCGCCGCCGATTGCCACCACCGCGGCCGTGGCCGCAAACCACTTGGTCTTGGTGCGCCAGATCTGCTCGCGAAGCGCCTTGACGGGCGCGAGGTTGATGCTGATGGGGACGAGCCCCAGTCCCTGAAGGGCCAGGCCGTAGGCGGTCGCCAGGTTCACGGTGTGGCCGGCGAACTCCGCGGCCTCGCGTCCCTCGACGCGGATCCGCTTGAACTCGTCCAGCCGCAGCACCTCCATCTGGAGCTGTTGCCCGAGGAACTTGCGCAGACCGGGGATCTTGAAGGTGGATCCGAGCCCGACGATCGTCTCGAGCTTGCTTTCGCGGTGCAGGCCCTGGTAGTACCCGAGCGACCGCTGGATCTCCTGAAGCAGGTCGCTGAACACCGGCCGCATGGCCTGCATGATCTGCTTGGCATACTTGCTCGTCGCCGACTCCTGCTTGAGCTTGTCCGCCTTCGTGTAGCTGAGCTTGAAGGCGCTCATCACGGCGTCCGTGAAGTGCGTGCCGCCGAGCGGGAAGGTCCGGATCCAGCAGCGCCCCTCGTCGGCCACGATCAGGTCCGATGCCGTGGTGCCGATGTCGAGGAAGACCAGGGGCTTTCTCGAGCCCGCGAGCTGGAGGTCGTAGCTGAGGGCGTTGAAGACGGCAACGGGACTGAGCGTGATCACCTCGGGCTGGATGCCCAGCTCGGCGTACAGCCCGAGCCGCTGCTGAAGGCGCTCGCGGGTGATGGCGAAGATGCCCACCTCGACTTCGGGGGAGTCGTCGGACGCGAACGTCTGGTAGTCCCACTCCACCTGGTCGATGGGGAAGGGAATCTGCTGCACCGCTTCGAACTTCACGATGTCGGGCACCTTCTTGGGCTCGACGGGCGGCAGCTTGGCGAAGCGGGCGAAGGCGGCTTGACCGGGAACCGACACCACGAGCCGCTCGCCTTCGATGGACTTCTGGCTGATGAACTCGCCCAGGCTGAGCCGCACGAGCTCGTCCTGATCCACGTCCGGGGTGCTCAAGATCTTCTTGTGCGGAATCACCGCGAAGTCGGTGACGGAAACGCTTTCGCCGTCCCTCTCGAGGCGAACCGCCTTGATCTCGTTCGCCCCGATCTCCATGCCCCAGGCCGATTTGGATGAAGCCATTCGGTGTTGTCCTTTCCGTATCCGCGGCAGCGCCGCCAGCACTTCCGATCGTGTCGCCGCGAGCCGGGCGGCCCGCGTGCGAACGGATCCACTCAGGATTGGCCTGCCGACCGCGTTTGTCGAACCGGATTGTCTATTCCGCCTGTCGAATCCAGAGGTCCGAGGCAACGTCCGCAAGCGTCGAGAGCATTCCGAGACCGCCGAAACGGCGATGATAACCGACCCCGCCACGGAGGGCGGAGCAAGGCTCTCGCCCTTTCATACGGTCCGATCGCGCCCGCAGTTGCCTTCCGTCTTGCCGTTGCCCATCTTCCATTTCGCCACGGGATCGATGATACTCGTGGTTCTCCCCCCATCCGCCCCATGGGCGACGACCGCTGGTGCCGCATGACGACCAATCCCGAACCAACCCCCCCCGCCCGCAACGCCCTCGACGCTCAACTCGAGGCCGAGATCGCGGAAGCCCTTGGCGACATGAGCGTCGACGAGATGCTCGATCTCTCCGAGTCGCGGCCCGCCGCCGCCGGTCGGGGCACCATCCACCGCGAGTTCCGCACCGGAACGGTGGTCCGCGTCCGGGGTGGCGACGTGCTGGTCGAGTTCGGTCCAAAGTCGTCGGGGGTGTGTCCGCTGGCCCAGTTCCCAGAACCGCCGCCCGTCGGCACGCGCCTCGAGTTCGTGGTCGAGCGCTTCGACCCGGGCGAGGGCCTGTTCATGCTCTCCCGCGAAGGCGCCGTGCAGAAGGCCTCCTGGGATGCGCTCCAGGTCGGCCAGGTCGTGGAGGCCGTTTGCACAGGCATGAACAAGGGCGGGCTCGAGTTCGAGATCGCCCATCACAAGGCGTTCATGCCCGCGAGCCAGGTGGACGTTCGCCACGTCAAGGACATCTCCGTGTTCCTCGGCCAGCGCCTCGCCTGCGAGATCACGCAGATCGATCGCAGCAAGGGCCGGGTGATCCTCAGCCGGCGAAACGTGCTGGAGCAGGAGCGGGCCCGGCAGGCGGAGCAGGTGCTGAACGAACTCGAGGTCGGGCAGGAGCGGGACGCCGTCATCAACTCCGTCCAGGCGTACGGGGCGTTCGCCGACCTCGGGGGCATCGACGGCCTGATCCACGTGTCGGACATCTGCCACGAGCGCATCAAACACCCCTCGGACCGGCTGAAGCCGGGCGAGACCGTTCGGGTGAGGATCCTGAAGATCGACCGGGAGCAGTCGCCGCCCCGGATCGGCCTCGGCATCAAGCAGACCATGGCCGATCCGGCGGTGATGGCGCTCAACGAGCTCGAGACCGGATCGACCGTCAGCGGCAAGGTCACTCGGATCACCGCGTTCGGGGCGTTCGTGGAGATCGCCGCGGGCGTGGAGGGACTGGTCCACATCTCCGAGATCTCCCACGAACGCATCCCCACGGTCGAGAAGGCGCTGAAGCTGCACGAGATCGTGACGGCGAAGATCCTCGCGCTCGACCCGGAACGGCGACGCGTGAGCCTCTCGATCAAGGCGCTCAAGGACATGCCCGCACCCGCACCCGGCAGCGGTCCGCGGGGCCGGGCCGCGGAGGAAGCCGCGCTGCGCGACGAGGACCCCGCCATGCGGAAACTCAAGGCCAAGTTCGGAGCCGGCAGCGAACTCAAGGGAGGCATCGGCGAACTGCCCAAGGGCAAGCGCCGGTGACACCCGGCCGTCGCTTCCCGTGATTGCCAATCGCGGGGAGCTGACGCATGCCGCCACCCGGGGAGCGATCCACCGGGTCACGGGGAGGCTGCGTCCCTCGCCATGCGGGCCAACATGCTCCGGAGTCCGGCGAGGTCCACGCTTCGCACGGGGTGTCCCGAGAACAGGTTTTCGCGGGCACTGGCGATCATGTCGGGCACGCAACGCGTGACGGCCGCCTCGACATCGCCATCCTGAAGGGTGACGCATCCCAGCCTTCCGAGACGCGATTCCACCGTCGAGAACCGCGGCTCGTCGTAGCCGAATTCGACGAACACGGCGGCGATCCCCGACACGGGCTCTCGTGTGTAGATCCGGATGTGCAGGGCACCGCCGCCATCCACGCACCCCGCGGCCGCCCGCCCCGAAAGCAGAAGGCCGACGTGCTCGACATGACCGTCGAGCACCGTCATCACCTCCTCCGCCACGCCCAGAATGCGGCGCACGTCGGCGTCGTAGGCCTTCTGACCCACCGCCGCCATCGACATGGCCTGCAAATGCTGTCGAACACGGCCGAAGCCCGGCTGCTGCACATGGCGAAGTCCGAGCCGTTCCGCGGCCAAACGCACCGCCGGACCCACACCGTCCGCGACCCCGGTGGCGAGGAGTTGGGCCGCGGTCGCCGCGATCTGCTCGGTTCGGGGGTCGCGATAGCCCACGGACGAGTGTATGGCGTCGCCTTGCGGGTCGACGGGCATCAGGCATCGTGCGCCCGCCCCCGTCGACGCCCCCCTGCCCTGCCCTCGTCGTACCATGCGCCCATGACCCTGCTCCTCACCCCGGACGAATGCCGGGTGCTCGGCGTGCTGGTCGAGAAGTCGTTGACGACACCGGCCCAGTATCCGCTCAGCCTCAACGGCGTCGTGGTCGGCTCCAACCAGAAGAACAACCGGGATCCGCTCCTCAACCTCGACGAGGAGTCATGCCTGCGGGCACTCGACGGACTTCGGGCCAAGAACCTCGTCCGCGAAGTGTCCATGACCGGTTCGCGGGTGCAGAAGTACCGGCACGTGGCGCGGGACGGACTCGCCGTCTCGACGAGCGAACTCGTCCTTCTCGCGGAGCTGCTCCTCCGCGGTCCGCAAACGGTCGGGGAGCTGCGCGGACGCGCGTCGCGCATGCACGAGCTCGAGTCGGTGGAGGCGGTCGATGCGCTGCTGCACGGCCTGATGGATCGGCCCGAACCGCTGGTCAGGCGCGTGGCGGCTGTTCCCGGTACGCGTGCCGATCGCTTCGCCCAGCTTCTTTGTCCCGACCTCCACCCCATCGAGGCAGCACCGCCCGTTCGGGCGGCCCACGCCCCCCCGCGCCCGTCCTCGGCCGACCAGCCGTCCGCACCGGTGGCCGCCCACGCGTTGGACGAGCTTCGCGGCCGTGTCGATCGGCTCGAGCACCAGGTGAACGAGCTGCATCGCCTGCTGGAGTCGCTGACCGCGGCCGGGTAGCGGGCTACTCCCGGAGTCCCGTGCGCCGGTCGTCCTCGGGGATCAGCTCCGGTCCCAACTCGCGCCCGGTGGCGTCGCCATCGGGCGCCGAGGCGCTCCCCTTTGCATCCGGCTCCGCCACCTCGGTCCGCGTTCGGAACGGCCGCGAAACCGTGCGCGCCGCCGCGATCGCCCGCATGGTGGACTGCACCGCGCGCTCGGTCAGTCCCGGTCCCGGCTCCACGGGCTCGTCGGGGCCGGTTGGCATCGCGATGTGGGTTCCGGGCACCATCCCCTCGCGCCAGATCTCGACGGGGTCCTCTCCATCGACCGCATGCCGCATGAGGAGATAGATGCGCGTGGTGGCGGCGTAGTAGTACGAGAACACCCACGCGGCAACGATGCCGATCACGAGGGACTGCCAGGCCTCCGTCATCGCCCCGGCGAGCGCCGCCGTGCCGGTGTGCACGAGAGGCGGACGCGGAGCAAGCGCGAAGAGCTCGAAGCCCCCGAGCCCGGTCGCGGCGGAGTTGGTGGTCAGCAGCGAGAAGAGCGCCGCCGTGAGATTGAGCGTCACGACCGCCATTCCGCTGATCACGATGTATCCGATCGCGAAGCCGACGATGCCGAGCCCGAAGTAGCCGGCCAAGTGCAGAGGCCGGGCCAGAAGGTAGGCCACGGCGCGCTGCTGCGCCTCGCCGGCATCGCAACGCTCGCACGCGACGGCTGGCACCAGCAGCGGATAGCTGATGGCGTACCCGAGCAGAAGGAACGCCGCTAGGAATCCGAGCAGCAGCGCCGCGCCGTAGAGCACCGCGCCCAGGATGTCCAATCCCGGGACGGTCATGATAAGGCCGAGCATCAGCACCAGCAGGCAAAGCACCGTCGTCAGCACGAGCGGCACCAGCGACGCCAGGAGCAGGGAACGCCACGATGCAACGGCGAAGTCGCCGGCACCGGCGACGCCGAGCTTCTCGCGTCGGGCAAAGTCGCAGGCCGCCATGCGGGCCAGCGCTCCGCCCAGGATCGAAGTCGCCAGGATGAAGAGGAGGCCGTACCCGACGAAGAATCCGGCGTCCGCGCGCAAGGTCGCCAGCGGAACGCGAATGAACAGCTCGCCGAGACCGCCGAACGCCTCGTCGAGGCGAAGGGTCAGCGTGCCCTTGGCAATCCGGTTGATCGCGCCGACCACCGCTCCGACCAGCGCCTCGAACGTTCCCTTCGGGCGGGACGACTCGATCCGTTCCACCATCTCGAGAAAGCGCGCGTCCGACTCGGCGATGGACGGCCACGCGTCCCCGCCGCCCTCACGGAGCATCGCCGCCCGGCGCTCCCGATAGCCCGACCTCGCCAACTCGAGCACCGCGCCCGCCTCGAGCAGTCGACTCTCCTG
The DNA here is from genome assembly GCA_020427695.1 of Phycisphaerales bacterium. Taxonomy (GTDB): domain Bacteria; phylum Planctomycetota; class Phycisphaerae; order Phycisphaerales; family SM1A02; genus JAGQOG01. Next base: position 8,808 of record JAGQOG010000268.1, on the reverse strand, counting down.
CAGATCCGGTCGGCGCTCGGCGGGCACGTACTCGACCAGGGCGCGGCGAAGCAGGTCCGAGTGGGCGGCGATCGACTCCGGCGAGGCGGCGGGAGCCAGGAGTCCCCCGGGGGCGATCGCGGGCTCGCGCCAGCGGTCGTGCAGCCGCCCGGCGACCAGCAGCACCGCCACCAAAAGCAGCCCGACCACCAGGCGCGGCGGCTGCATCGAGGCGGTCACGGCACCGAGGACGCGAGGAAACCAGAACGCGTTGCGGTAGTCGATGCCGTCGACAAGCACTCGTGTGGCCAAGACGCGTTCTCCTTTGCAATTCCCGCGGAATGCTACCGCGCGGTCGCGATCTCGACCTCCCGCGCCGCATCGTGCAGGATCAGCGCGGTCAGCGGTTCGACCGACGCGGCCGCGGCCCGCACGTTGTGCAGCAGCGTCTCCGCATACAGGCGCGGCTCCTCCGAGCCGGCCAGCAGAAACACGTGCAGGGCCCAGGGGCGACCGGTTCCATTGTCGGGCTGCGTGTGCTCAAGGTGCCAATCGCGCGCTGTCTCCAGGCGAGTCCGCAGATCGTCGCGCCTCCGCTCACGGACCACGCGCCAGAGCGCATGCAGCGCACACAGTTCCGATTCGGTCCACACCTCGATGGTTCGGAACGCGGCCGGTGGGATGAGGGGACCGTCGTCCGTGGCGATCGCAGACTCGACCTCGGCGCGCGAATCAACCACGGCACGCCAGAGCCGGGCCTCGATCGCCGTCGGAGGCACGAGGGGCGTGGCCGCGGGCATGACGCCACAGGCGACCGCGAAGTCGTCCACGTACGCGCCGGGGCCGAGCCGACCCGGGCGGCCCGACGGCACCGGGCCAGCCGCCCCCCGCAGGAGGGCGGGCCAAGCGTGGATCGGCGCGGGTTGGGACATGGAACGGACCGATGCGGTGCGGCGGCGTGGATTCTCGGAATCGGCGTGCCCGCGGACTTCCCGCCTTCCGCGTGCGGCTCTCGGGATTTGCGACCGGAAAGGCTTGGAGGACGCAGGACCCGTGATACGCTGTCATGTCATGCGTGGCAAGCTCCAGACCGCGGCCCCGCACCTCCACGTGAGGCGCTGTGTCTGTTGCGGGTTCGACGGCGCTTCGCTCCGTCGCTCGGCGGAATGTCCATCCTGCGGATGCGATCTCCGCGAGCGCCCGCCACGCAGCTACGCCGAGATGGAAGGACTGAACCGGCGGCCGACCGCGGTTCGAGACCGGGCGCCCGTCGCCGAGCACCGGGCGATCGAACGATGGCTGGCGGTGCTGTTCCTGCTGATGGTCGGCGTGGTCGCCGTATCGAGCCTGTTGGCGGATGTGATCAACGGGGCCTGGTAGGTGGAGTGGGCAGGTCGAGCGGGCAGGTCGAGTGCGTAGGTCGAGTGGGTGATTCGGCCGGGTGACGGGGCGGAACCTCCGATCCTGGGGCCTGAGTCGCGTCGGCGGCATCGCCGTTACCATCCCGGCATGGAACTCTCCCCCGTTCTGGCCCACATCGACGCCGACTTCGACGCCGCGGTCGCGCGACTCTCCGACCTGCTGCGCATCCCCAGCGTGAGCACCGATCCCGCGTTCGACCAGGACACGCGGCGCGCCGCCGACTGGCTCGTGGACGACCTGCGGACCATGGGCTTCAACGCCGCGGCGCGGCCCACCATCGGCCATCCGATGGTGGTGGCGACCCACGACGGGCCGCCGGGCTACGACGGCCCCCGCATCCTCTACTACGGCCATTACGACGTGCAGCCGCCCGACCCGCTCGACCTCTGGGAGAGCGGTCCGTTCGAGCCGGTGATCCGGCCGAGCGCCTACGGCGACGGCAAGAAGATCGTGGCCCGCGGCGCCGTGGACGACAAGGGGCAGGTGATGACCTTCCTCGAGGCGTTCCGCGCCTGGCACAAGGTGCACGGCGGACCGCCGGTCGCGGTCACGGTGATGCTCGAGGGCGAAGAGGAGAGCGGCAGCGGGAGCCTCGAGCCGTTCCTGCGCGAGAACACGGCGGATCTGGCGGCCGACGTGTGCGTGGTGAGCGACACGGGAATGTGGAACATCGACACGCCGGCGATCACGTACATGCTTCGCGGAATGGTCTACATCGAGGCCGTGCTCCACGGTCCGAACCGCGACCTCCACTCCGGGGTCTACGGCGGGAACGTCGTCAATCCGTGCAACGCCCTCGCCGAGATCCTCGGCAAGCTGCACGACCGCGACGGTCGCGTCCGCATTCCCGGGTTCTACAAGGACGTGCGGGAGCTCGAGAAGAAGGAGCTGAAGCGCTGGGGCGAGCTGGAGTTCGACGAGGCGGCGTTCATGGGCTCGATCGGAATGAAGAAGTCCTTCGGCGAGAAGGGACGATCGCCGCTCGAGCGCATGTGGTCGCGTCCCACGTTGGACATCAACGGCCTCTACGGCGGCTACCAGGGCAAGGGCGCAAAGACCGTGATCGGAAGCCACGCGGGGGCCAAGATCAGCTGCCGCCTCGTGCCGGATCAGAACCCGGACAAGATCCGCAAGGCGCTCGTCCGCTACCTCGAGAAGCACACGCCGCCCGGATGCCGCTGGGAGTTCCAGGACCACGGATGCAATCCCGCGATCCGCGTCCCGACGGACTCGGCGTTCCTGCGGGCGGCGATCCGGGCGCTGAAGCAGGTCTTCCCCCGCGAGCCGGCGGTCATCGGCTGCGGCGGATCGATCCCGGCGGTGGGCTCGATTCAACGCATCCTCGGCTACGACTCGCTCCTGGTGGGCTTCGGCCTCGAGGACGACTGCGTCCATTCGCCCAACGAGAAGTTCGAGCTGAAGTGCTTCGCCAACGGCATCCGCGCGCACGCGACGATGCTCTCGGAGTTCGCGGCCCTGCGGACTTGACGGACGAGGTCAGCCGGCGATCGACCGACCGGGACGCACCATCGTGCCGCCGAGGACGCTGCCGGCCCGATCCTGAAGCAGGCGCGACCGGTGTTGGCGACGGATCCGCGCGACGTCGTTGGCCAGGCGGTGCAGCCGAACCTGGTGATCGGCGTGCCCCAGCATGATGCACACGGCCAGGAGCCCGAGGCCGACGCCCACGGCACCGACCAGCAGCGTGGCTTCGAAGGAAAGCGCCGCCAGACCCATGCCGGTGGGATCGACCGCCGCCCGCGGACGCTTGATCGCCGTGGCCGAATCGAACAACCCCTCGTGCGGTCTGTGCCGATCGTTCCGTCCAAGCGAAGGTGCCGCCGAATCCGGCTGCTACACTTTGCTCCGATGCCGCTCGGAACGTTCCGGCGCCTTGTGGCGCTCGCCCTTCTCCTGCTGCCCGCCGTCGGCGCCGCCGCGCAGGACGACGTCGTTGTCGAACTCGAGCAGTTCGGCGTCGGCTCGACCTTCCGCCCCGGCGACCTCGTCGGCATTCGGCTGCGCCTGACCAGCGGCGGCGATGCGGCGCGCGGCGTCCAACTCGTGTGGGAGGTCGAGAACGCCGACGGCGACATCGCGGAGCACATGCGGACCCTCGCCGTGAACCCGGGGCAACCCGCGTCGCGCTGGCTCTACGCGCGGCTGGCCCCCCGGACCAGCACGTCGTCGGTCTGGTCGGTCCGCGTATACGCCGACAACGACGGACGGCGGGGACAGGAACTGGGGTCGGTTCGGATCAGTCCCGCCACGGCGTCGGTGGGCGCGGCGGTGCCGATCGAGCTTTCCCAGTCCGCGATCGCCGTCCTGGGGCAGAGCCGCCTCGGGATCGACGGCTACGACGCGGCGCTCTCCGGCGAGGTGCTGCCACGGGCATCGATGGAGATCACCCGAGTGGCAACGGGGCTCACGGTGCGGGATCTGCCGGACCGTTGGGAGGGACTTGCGCCCTTCGAGATGGTGATCTGGTCCGATCCTTCGGCCAATGCCCCGCAGTCGCTCGGGTCGGACGAGGCCACGGCGCTCCTCGAGTGGGTGCGCCGAGGCGGACATCTCGTCCTGAGCCTGCCGCAGGCCGGCAACCCCTGGAGCCTGGGCGGACAAGCCACCCATCGGCTTCACGCCATTCTGCCGACCGTGGCGCCGCGGCGCGTCGAGGGCGCGCCGTACTGGTGGCTCGCGCAGGTGCTGAGCAAGACCAGCATGTTGCGCAACCTCGAGGCGGACACGCTGGTGCAGGTGTTCGATCCCCAGACGCTCGACAACGGTTGGGAGCCCTTCCTCGCCCTTCCGTCGACCGCCAACAACGCCACCCCCGGCAGCAATGCCCCATCGTCGCTCCAGGGATTGACCCCGGAGCTCGCCGCGTCGCTCGATCGCGCGGTGGTGGCCGTCCAACGACTCTACGGACACGGGCGCATCACCCTGCTCGGAATCGACGTGGATGCCACGTCCCGTCGGTCGCTCCTCGCCATCCTGCCCCAGCCGGACGCATTCTGGAATCGGATTCTCGGCCGGCGGCAATCCACCCCGACGCCCGAGGAGTTGCGCACGCTCAACGACGCCGATCCGCCCAAGCTGACCCCGACCCGGAACACCGCCGACACGCTGGGCGGCGGAGAGCTGGTCTCGGGCCTGATCGGCATGGCGGGCGAGGCGGCGCTCGGCACCTTCGCGGCGTTCGCCCTCTTCGCCGTGTACTGGCTGGTCGCCGGACCCGTGGGATATGCGCTCCTCAAGCGACGGCGCATCGAGCGCCACGCCTGGCTGGCGTTCGTGGCCGCATCGGCGGTATTCACGCTGATCGCGTGGGGCGGCGGCGCGATGCTGCGCTTGCGCGACGTCCGCACCCAACACGTGACGTTCCTCGATCATGTGAGCACCTACGGCGGCGTGCGGCCGGAAGGCGACGAGCCGCAGCTCCAGCGGGCCACGAGCTGGTTCTCGATCTACCTTCCCGGATACGGTCCGACCCGGGTCGGACTGGGTGGTCGCGCCGGCGCGCGCGACGTCCTCTCGTCGTGGCTGTCGCCGCCCGCGGGTTCGCCCGAGCGGTTCCCCAACATCGACCGCTACGTGGTGCCGTTCGGCGAGCCGGACAGCTACGACCTGCCAGCCCGCGCGACGGCCACGCAACTCGAGGCACGCTGGCTGGGGAGCGTGGCGCCGGAGTGGGGCCGACTTCCGTACCCCACCGACGACGGACCGATCGAGGTGCGAACCACCGTCGATCCCGAGCGCACCGTCGAGTTGACGGGGAAGCTCGTGCACAACCTGCCGGGCAATCTGGTGAACGTGGGCATCGTTCATGTGAGCCCGTTCCGTACCCCGCTTCGTCGGTACCAGCCCGGTACCCAGCCGATTCCGGTCGCGCCGGGAGAGGTGCCCAACTACGCCCGCTTCGTGATCCGTCCGGAGTGGAAGCCGGGAGACGTGCTCGATCTCGCCGCCGAGCTCTACCCCAACGGTCCGCAGCGACTCCCCGACACCGGCGCGAAGGAGAGCCTGGCGGCCGGCGTTTCCCGCTACAGCCGGCGTTCCGACTCGGACTTCGCCCTTGGGACAGGGCTCAACGAAGAGACCCGCCGCCAGAACATGGACATCCTCGGGATCTTCCACATGACGCAGCCGCTCGACTGGCTGGACGTCACGGGGATGGCCCAGGAGATGAAGACGCCCCGCTTCACCCGATTCCTCGGCCGCGAGCTCGACCTTTCGGCATGGTTCACCCGACCCTGCCTGATCGTGTGGGGCTATCTCGAGTCGAGCCCGAGCCCGGTGCCGGTCACGGTGGACGGCGAGCCGGTGCCGAGCGAGGGTCTCACGGTCGTTCGATGGATCTGCCCGCTTCCGTTGGACGCCACGCTCGTCGTGCCCGAAGCCCGGCCGTTCCAGGCCAATCCACCCACCGAGAACTGATTCGACCGCGGAGTCCGTCGCATGCCGATGATCGAGACCATCAACCTCACCAAGAAGTACGGCGAGCTGACGGCGCTCGACAACCTCAACCTGGCGATCGAGCCCGGCGCGTGCTTCGGGTTCATCGGTCCCAACGGCGCGGGCAAGACGACCACGATCAAGATCCTGGCCACGCTGCTCAAGCCCACCTGGGGAGAGGCGAGGATCGACGGCCGCACCGTGGGATTCCAGAACCACCTGATCCGACCCGTCATCGGCTACGTGCCCGACTTCATGGGCGCCTACGACGACATGGTGGTCACCGAGTATCTCGAGTTCTTCGCCGCCTGCTACGGCATCCACGGAACGCAGCGGCAGCAGGTGATCGGCGACGTGCTCACGCTGACGGACCTGAGCTACAAGTCGAACGCCGAGGTGAACGGCCTTTCCCGCGGCATGAAGCAGCGCCTCTCCGTCGCCCGCGTGCTGCTCCACGATCCGAAGGTGCTGCTGATGGACGAGCCCGCCTCGGGCCTCGATCCTCGTGCCCGCATCGAGATGCGCGAGCTCCTGAAGGAGCTGCGCCGCATGGGCAAGACGATCATCATCAGCTCGCACATCCTCCACGAGCTCGCCGAGCTCTGCAACGCCATCGGCATCATCGAACAGGGACGGCTGGTCTATTCCGGCCCGGTCTCGGAGATCATGAAACAGGCGAGCATGGGGCAGCTCGTGCACGTGGTGGTGGAGGACCGGGTGGACGCCGCCGCCGCCCTCCTTCGCGGGGTCAAGGGCATCAAGCAAGTGGACGTGATCGAGAACGACGGTCTGCGCCGAATCGACGCCATCATCGACCCGGCGAGCGGCCTGCCCGTTTCCGAACTGCCCAACCGCCTGATCGCGCAAGGCTTCCGCCTGGTCGAGTTCAAGCTGGAGCAGGTGAACCTGGAGACGGCGTTCATGCGCCTGACGAAGGGACTGGTTTCGTAGGGCGGTGCATCGGGAGTTCGAGGCATCGAGGCACCAAGGCATCGAGGCATCAAGGGTTCGAGGGTTCGGCAGGGTGAGGGTGCCACGGCCTTTCAGGCCGTGCGGTGAGGCGCTGAACGTTCGTCACGGCCAAGATGGCCGTGGCACCCTCGATCCCTCACACCGTCACCCCCTCACACCCTCGATGCCTCGATGCCTCGATCCCTTGATGCCTTCCCCTCCCCCCATTCCCCTACAATCCCCCCAATGTCTCGGCCGCGCGTCCTGCTGCTTCTCAACCACGCGCGCGACGAGGTCTCGGAGCGCTTGGACGAGGTGCGGCGCACGCTGGGGGACCTGGCCGAGGTGGTCCTCGAACTGGAGGCCGACAACGCACCGTTGCCGACCGGAATCGAAGCGGACCTCGCGGTGGTGCTCGGCGGCGACGGGACGCTGCTCGGACAGGCCCGCCGGCTGCTCGACCTGGCCATCCCGATGGTGGGCGTGAACTTCGGCCGCCTCGGGCTCCTGGCGGAGTTCGACTGGACCAGCCTGGTGCAGAACGCGGAAGCGGTCTTCGGGGGCCAGCCCATCGTGCGCGAACGGATGGTGCTCGAGGCGGCGGTCGAGAACGAACGCGGCGAGACCGTCTACCGGGGCGTGGCGATCAACGACTGCGTGGTGACCGCAGGCTATCCGTTTCGAATGATCGAGCTCCTGCTGCACATCGACGACGACGAGGGACCGGACCTCACCGGCGACGGCGTGATCCTCTCGACACCGATCGGATCGACCGCCTACAACGTTTCCGCGGGCGGACCCATCGTTCATCCCGATCTCGACGCGATCGTGATCACGCCCAGCGCGGCGCACAGCCTCGCGTTCCGCCCGATCGTCGCCCCGGGCAGCGCCGTCCTGCGAGCGGTGATGATCCGGGCGAATCCCGGCACGACGCTGGTGCTCGACGGAAACTCCGCGGTCCACTTGGCCCCGGGACAGACGGTGACCGTCCGTCGTCACGGCCAGCGCGTGAAGTTCGTCGGCAACCCCTCCACCACCTACTGGCGAACACTGCTGGACAAGATGCGCTGGGCGGCGCCGCCCAACTATCGCGACCGCGGTCGCTGATCCGATCGGGTCACACCCCGGCGACGCTCCCGGTACGATCCCCGGCATGATCGACCTGAAGCAGCTTCGCGACGACCCCGAGCGCTTTCGCCAAGGCGCCAAGGACAAGGCCATGGCGGTGGACGTCGACGCGCTGCTGCGCCTCGACGAGCAGCGCCGAACGGTGCTCACGGAGGCGGAGCAGCGCCGCGCCGAGCAGAACCGCATCAGCAAGGAGGTCGGACCGCAGATCGGAGCCTTGAAGGGCCGCATCAAGAAGGCGGAGGGCGCCGAACGCGAGGCACTCGAGGCGCAGGCCCGCGAGCTGGAGCAGCGACCGGCGGCCCTGAAGGCGGCGGTGCAGGCGCTGGAACGGCAGTTGGCGGAGATCGAGCCCGCGTGGCGCGAGCTGTGGCTCCAGGTTCCCCAACCGCCGGCACCGGACGTGCCCCGGGGCCGCAGCGCCGACGACAACGTGGAGGTCCGCCGCTGGTCGTCGCCCGCGTTCGATCCCTCCCGCTCCTTTGTCGAGAACCGCGGCTTCGTCCCCCGCACGCACCAGCAGCTCGTCGCCGATCTTGGGCTCGTGGACTTCGAGCGCGGCGTCAAGATGGCCGGCACGCGGCACTACGTGCTCACCGGTCTGGGGATGCGGCTGCACATGGCGGCCCTGCGCTTCGCCTTCGACTTCATGATCGACCGCCACGGATTCCAACCGATGTCGGTGCCGGTCATCGTGCGCGAGGAGTGCATGGTCGGCACGGGCTTCTTTCCCGCCGGCCGCGAGCAGGCGTACCACATCGAGGAGAGCAAGCGCGGCGCGGCCCACGACCTGTTCCTCACCGGCACCGGCGAGGTGGGGCTGATGGGGCTTCACGCGGACGAGATTCTCGACGCGAACACCCTCCCCCGCCG
>JAGQOG010000267.1 GCA_020427695.1 Phycisphaerales bacterium | reverse complement strand
GCGCGTCTTCGGTGGCGACAGCGTCGAGGCGGCCATGAGCACCACCCACGTGGCGGCGGCTCTGGCTCGGCAAGGTCGGCACGCCGAAGCCGAGGCGCTGGACCGTGCAGCGCTGGCGACGCTTCAAGCGCGGCTGCCCAAGACGGACCAGCGGGTCGTGCGTTCGCTCGGCCAGACGGCGTTGCGCCTGCGGGCGCAAGGCAAGGAGAACGAGGCGGAGCCGCTTCTGCGCCGGTGCGTCGAGCTGCTCGAGACGACGCGCGGCGCCTCGCACCCCGACACGGCGGCCGCCCTCAACAACCTCGCGACGTGTCTCATGTTCCAGGGTCGCGTGGACGAGGCCCTGCCGCTCCTCGAGCGGTCGATCGCCATCAAGAGGCTGGCGTACGGGCCCGACGATCCCCGCGTGGCCACCTCCCTGCAGAAGATGGCCGAGCTGTGGCTCTACCAGCGCGACGATCCGGAGCGGGCGCAGCCGTTCGCGGAGGAGGCGGTGGCGATCCGGCGCAAGCGGCTCGGCCCCAGCGATCCGCGACGGGCCGATGCGTTCCATGTGCTCGGGTGCGTGCGATCGCGCCTGGGCGACCCGGCCGCTGCCGAAGCGATGCTCCTCGAGGCGCTGGCGATCCGATCCGCAGTGCTCCGCCCGGATGCCCGCCAGATTGCCGAGACCAAGGCCGAACTTGGCGCGGCCATTGGCGCGCAGGGAAGGTCGGACGAAGCGCGGATGCTGCTCAGCGACGCCGTCGAGCGCCTGACCGCCGCCCTGGGCCCCGACGATCCCGCGACGCGCCGGGCGAGGGCACAGTTGGCGGCATTGGCTCCGCCGCCGCGTGCCGAGGATGGCCGTCGGTAACCGGGTGCCACGGCCTTCCAGGCCGTGCGGAGACGCCCTGCACGTTCGCCGGGTGCCACGGCCTTCCAGGCCGTGCGGAGACGCACCGCACGTTCGCCGGGTGCCACGGCCTTCCAGGCCGTGCGGAGACGCGCTGCACGTTCGCCGGGTGCCACGGCCTTCCAGGCCGTGCGGAGACGCGCTGCACGTTCGCCGGGTGCCACGGCCTTCCAGGCCGTGCAAAGACGCACCGCTCGCCGCAACCTACATCGTCACCCGCTCCACACCCGCCAGCGCCGCGACGCGTTCGAGCGCCTCGCCCAGCGCTGCCTTCCGCGGGCGTGTCGCCTTCACTCCGCGCTCCCACCAGAGGCCCTCGACGATCAACGCGCCGGCCTTGCGGTCGGTTCGCGCACTCAACCGCCCGACGAAGCGATCGCCTTCGAGCAGGGGGAGCGTGTAGTAGCCGTACTGCCGCTTGGCGGCGGGAACGAACGCCTCGAAGCGGTAGTCGAAGCCGAAGGCACGCAGGAGACGCTGACGATCGCGAGCGAGCGGATCGAACGGACTCAACGCCCGTGTGCGGTGGGGAACGGGCGGCGACGCGCCGAGCCGCTGGCGCCAGTCGGTTACGGCGACGGCGTGCCACGGCGCCGCTCCCTCGCGCCCGGCGACCGCCACGGCGACCGCACGCCCGTCCTGTACCGCTCCGGCGCACCAGTGTCGGGCGGCGCCGACATCGACGGCGCCCCAGAAGCCGGCAAGTTCGCGCGGGGTTGCCACGAGCGAACGCTCGAGCGCGGTCGAGCATGCCCAGTCCACATGCTCCGCGACGGTGGGCGCGGCCGTCGCATGGTGATCGGGGAGCACGCGTTCCGTCAGGTCGTAGACTTTCTCGAACCGCTCGCGGCGCACGACGGTGAGTTCGCCCGTTCGCCAGAGATACTCGAGCGCCGCCTTCTCCGGGCGCCAGCCCCACCACGAACCCGACGCGCCGGGACGATCGGGAAGGAAGTCGCGGGCGAGCAGGGGACCCTCTGCGCGGATGCGGTCCAGCACGCGGCGCAGGACGATCGCCGGACGTCCACCCATGCGTTCGCGCCACCATCGGTTCTCCCGGATGCGCCGCCGCGACCGCTCGAAGCGCGGATGCCAGTGCCGGTACCACGCCGTCGGAATCGCCGAGGCGTCGTGCGTCCATTGCTCGAAGAGCTCGCGCCGTTCCTCCAGCAGGTTGGAGAGGAGCGCGGGGCGGTAGTCGTCGAGCCGGGCGAGGAGCGTGAGGTGATGCGCTCGCTCCACCGCGTTGATCGAGTCGATCTGCACGTAGCCGAGCTGTTCCACCACGCGGAGCAGTCGATGGGGATCGGCACGGCCGGCGGG
>JAGQOG010000266.1 GCA_020427695.1 Phycisphaerales bacterium | reverse complement strand
TCGACTCGATCTGATGCGCGAGTCCCAGCGTGCGGGCCAGCTCGCGCTGGATGTCCGTCTCGCCGCGTGTGGGCGTCGGCAGCGGTGCGACTTCGATGTCCGCGTCCTCGCCTTCGCCGCCCGGCCGGCCGTCGCGGCCGAGACTGCGGAACTGCCACGATGGTCCGCCGCCATCGGCGGCGCGGGGATCGTCGGGCGGCGCGGACGGCACATCGGCGCGAAACTCCACGCGATGCCCCCACGCGTCCACGGACACGGCCCGTGCGACCGGTCCCATGCGCGAGTCGATGCGGCCGGCGGCCGCCGCCAGGGCGTCGAGATCCGGCGGCGCAGCGCCGTCCGCGCGGCGAACGCGAGCGTCGAGATCGGCCAGCAGCTCGAGCGATTGGCGCGTTGACGCGATGCGTGCGTCGGGCGTGTCCCCGTGCGGCGGCAGCGCCGCCTCGGGCATGACCGACTCGAACAGGACAAGATCGTTCGCCGCCAGCTCCTGCTGGAGGCGCTCGTAGAACGCAGGCTCCCCGATGTGCACGACCCCGACGAGGCGAACCGTCGGCGCCCCGGAACGCGTCATCGTCCACGTGGCCAACTCCAAGGCGTGGATCCGGCCCTCGGCCCGGGCGCGGATGAACGACTCCGGTCCGGCCTTGGACTCCCCGTCGTTGGCGACCGCCGCGGCGGGCACGGGCGCCACCGCGTCGAACGCCGGCCACGAGCAGTCCGGCGGCAGCGACCCGACCGCGATGCGCTCGACCTCGCCGTCCTGCCCCACGCGCTGGATGATCGCCGCGGCGCCGAACCGCTCGACCAGTGCCTTCGCCCGCCGGGGTTCGAGCACGCTCGCCGCGGTCGAGAGGGCGTCGGCGTCCAAGGCGTCGGTCGCGACCACGGTCACCGCGATCCGCTCCGTCAAGGGGCTCCCGCTGCGCGGATCGACGATGTGCGAGTAGCGGACGCCGTCGATCTCCACGAACTGTTCGAGGTCTCCCGAGGTGGCGACGCCGGCATGCACCAGGCGCAGCGGCTCGAAGTGGGTCGCATCGGCCGTCGCCGCGATCGTCCAGCTGTCGTCGTCCGGCGGGGCGGCGCCCGCACGCACGCTTCCGCCCACGTCCACAAGCGCCTGTTCGATTCCGAGTCGCTCCAGCACCGCCATCGCCTCGTCGGCGGCAATGCCCTTGCCGATGGCGCCCAGGTCGATCGACGTGCCTGCCTCGAGGGCCGCAGTCGGCGGGGATCCTCCCAGCGCGATGCGCCGCCAACCGACGTGCTCCCGTGCGGCCGCCATCGCCGCGTCGTCAGGCCGGGCGCCGGTGCTGCGCGCCGCTCGCCACAGCCGGACGATCGGCGCCACCGTGGGATCGAATGCGCCCTCGCTCGCCTCCGCGAAGCGGACGGCAGCCGCCAGCGCATCGGCGAGGTCGGCGGAAACCGGAACCGGTCCCGCGCCGGCCCGAGCTTCGAGTCGGGCGAGTTCGCTCTCCCGGTTCCAGTCGCTCATCACGCGATCGAGCTCGGCGATCCGGTCGAGGGCGGCCTTCGCCGCCGCCTTCGCCTCGTCCCGGTCCCCGCACCACAGGACCACCCGGACCTTCGTTCCCATGAGGATCCGGCTGAACTCGTGACGCGTGGTCGCCGTCGCACCGCGTGCCGGCACCGTCGCCCAGCCAATCCCGAGGACCAGCACGACCAGCGCGGTCAACCACGCGCGCCATCGGCCATCTGGGGCAATCGCTTCGACCGCACGGGGCTTGCAACTCATGGAAGGAGCATAGTCGTCGCCGCTGGCCGACCGCGCGTCGCACACCATCCATGGGCGACCGGTTCGGCCCGGCGGACCGTGCCGGGCAGCGTCGCGGAGCGTGGAGAGACGAACGCGGGCAACGACCGGATCAACCCCACGCCCCGAGCAGGAGGCCCAGGTCGGCCCCACCCACGGTGCCGTCGCCGTCCAGATCGGCGGCGGGGTCGCCGGAGCCCCAGAGTCCAAGCAGCATCCCCAGGTCGGCGCCGTCGACGACGCCGTCCTGATTGAGATCGGCGGGGTTCGCCACGTCGAGCACGATGTCCGCTCCGAAAGCGCTGCCGCAGGCGTTCGCGACCGTCAAGACGTACGTGCCGGCATCGGGCGCCGCGAAGTTCGCGATCTCGAGGTTCGGCGTGGCGGAGCCGGAGATCGTGCTGCCGTGTCCCGTCGGACCATCGACCAGCGCGACGTCGTCGCGCCGCCATTCGTAGGAGATGGGACTGGCGCCGCTCACCTCCGCCGTGAGCACGACATCCTGCCCGATCTCGACCGTCTGCGACGGAGACTGGGCACCGATGTCCGGGCACGCTCCGGTGTAGAGCCGTTCGACGCTCGCGGTGGCGCCGGAGCTCGTGACGCCGCCCATCACGTAGATGTAGCCGTCGTCGCCGAGCGCCGCTCCGAAGTCGTAGCGCGGGATCGCCAGCGAAGGGCCCGGCACCAGCACCGGATCGGGTACGTTCGGATCGAGCACCCAGGTGTTGCCGGTCGGGACTCCCGTGTAGGCACCCGCCAAGCCGCCGATCAGGTAGACCTTCCCGTCGGCACCGAGCACCGCACGAGCGTCGCTCGTCTCGATCGGTACGAAGAGCGAGCCCATCGTCTGCCAGGTGTTCGTCGCGATCGTGTAGCGGATCGTGTCGTGGATGCGCGGCAGCCCGAAGGACGTGTAGCCGCCGAAACCCCAGATGTGCCCCTGTCCGTCGAACGCCGACGCCATCGAGGAGCGGGTGTACGGCAGGTAGGCGAGGGCCTCCCACGAGTCGGTGGTTCCGTCGTAGCGCGAGCAGGTTCCGTAGTTGAGGAAGCAGTCGTCGCAGCCACCGCCGAGGCGGTAGATCCGCTTCTGGTCATCCACCGCGGTCCCGAAGTTCAGCGGGGGATTGGTGATCGGCGCATCGGCGATCCACTCGATCGGGCCTTCGACGGGCTCGTAGGAACGGCCGGGCGAGATGTCGCCGCCCGGCGAGGTGATGCCGCCGAAGACGACGATGTGGTTGTTGGCGTCGACGCCACCGCCCTGTCCGACGACCGGCCCCATCCCCTCGAGCGGAAACACCGTGCTCCAACTGCCGTTGGAGAGCTTGTACACCGTGCCGTCCTGGTCGTTGCCGTTCACCCACGGCGACCCGCCCACCATGTAGATGTGTCCGTTGTAGTTGACCGCAAGGGTGTTCGATTTGGGTGCGGGCATCGGCGCCACGGGTTCCCAGCCGCCTGCCCGGACGGGCCCCGCGAGCAGGGCGACGGCGACGGGAGCAACGATGGAAGCGACGGCTTGAACGAGGCGCATGCGACGATCTCCTTGAACTGCCTGCTCGAGGTCCGACCGACCGTGGACGGGAGCCCTCCACCGCGGCCTTCCGGCAAGCATGGTCGGGCCCGAGCATCGAAACGTGCGAGCAGGACGCGTCAAGATACGGCGGGTGTTCGCAACCGGCCGGTCGGACGAAATTTTGCAGTCCCGTCGATGGCCATCCCCGGGACATGCGGGACGACACGCCCCAGCCCGGATCATGACCCCGGCGCCCTGCCTTGCGCCGGCGCGGCGCGTGTCGCGCCGTGAGACCCGATCGGGCGCGGTCGCAGCCGCGCCGTGCATCGCCGCCCGCGTCAACGCCGGCGCGACCCGACCTCCGCACAAGCCTTGGTTCCAGAAGAGATTCCGCTACACTCGTGAACGGTCGAGGAGGCATCCCGGCACGCCGATCGAGCGCGTGCGGAGCCGCACTCCTCGACATTGCGCGAATCCCGATCCGCGCCTCGAGAAGGACACGACTTGAGCACACCATTCGAACTCCGTCGGCAGGCCCCTCGATCGTCCGTCGGCATCGCGTGGCCGACGCTCGGCGGTGCCTTCCTCGTCCTTGTCGCCATCGGCGCTGGCGCGCCGGACGATGCGCCGACGACGACCGCCCCGCCGGCCGCGCCGGCGCAGACGGCTCCGAACGAAGTCGTCGAGATCCCCATTCCCGGCACGACCGTCACGTTCCGTATGGTGAAGGTGCCGTCCGGTCATGCACCCCCGCCGAAGCCCGATGCCGCACCGGAGGAGTTCGGCACCTTCTGGATGGGCGAGACCGAGGTCCCTTGGGACGTGTACGACGTCTTCATCTATCGCCTCGACGAGGCGGATCCCGATCCCAGCGGAACCGGCGCCGACGCCACCACGCGCCCAAGCAAGCCCTACGTGCCACCCGACCGCGGATTCGGCCACACCGGCTTCCCCGCCATGGGCATGACGCACATGGCGGCGGAGCGCTTCTGCGACTGGCTGTCTGAAAAGACGGGAAGGCGGTTCCGCCTGCCCACCGAGGCGGAGTGGGAGTACGCGTGTCGCGCCGGCTCGAGTGGTCCGTACTGCTTCGGCGACGATGCCGGCGAGCTCGACGAGTACGCCTGGTTCGCATCCAACGCCGAACGCTCGACGCACGCCACCGGCGGCAAGCAGCGCAACCGGTTCGGTCTCGCGGACGTCCATGGGAACGTGGCGGAGTGGGTGAATGGACGCGACGGCAAGCCCATCGCGAAGGGCGGATCCTACAAGGATGGTCCCGATGGCCTCGCCGTCACCGCCCGATTGAAGCAGCGCTCGAGTTGGAACGCCAGCGATCCGCAGATCCCCAAGAGCAAGTGGTGGCTCGCCGACTGCAGCTTCGTCGGCTTCCGCCTCGTGATGGAGGATGGACCGGGAGCAACGGACAAGACCGAGTAGTCGATCGACCACAACCAAGCCGCATTCGACCCGCACGTACACCACGCCACGCTCGCCAAAGGACACGCCATGCAACGGAAACCCCAAACGCCCAGCCCGATGACGCGCCGCGACTTCGTGAGGGCTTCGACCGCCGCCACCGCGGCGTTTGCCGTGGCGGCGCCCGCGGTGATCGCCGCGGCGCGACCCTCGGCCGCGAAGGAGCTGCGGGTTGGACTCGTCGGCTGCGGCGGGCGCGGCACCGGCGCCGCCGTGAACGCCCTCCGGGCCGATCCGGACGTCGTTCTCTGGGCGGTCGGCGACCTCTTCGCGGAGCGGCACGACGGCTGTCTGCAGGCGATCGAAGGCGAGATGCGCACCATGGACGAGGAAGGCGGCGGCGGCGACCGGAACCTGCGCCGCGTGCAGGTCGATGCCGCACGCCGCTTCGACGGCTTTGACAACTACCAGAAGGTGATCGACAACTGCGACGTGGTGCTCTTGTGCACCCCGCCCGTGTTCCGTCCGGAGCACTACGTGGCCGCGATCAAGGCCGGGAAGCACGTGTTCTGCGAGAAGCCGGTGTCGGTCGATGCCCCGGGGGTGCGGGCGGTGATCGAGGCGTCGCGGCAAGCGTCGGAGAAGGGTCTCACCGTGGTCTCGGGCTTCTGCTGGCGCTACTCGGACCGCGAGCGCGAAACGTACCAGCGCATCCACGACGGCGCGATCGGACCGCTCCGGGCCGTCTACACGACCTACAACACCACCGGCTGGGTGGCGCCGCGGGTGAAGCGTCCCGAATGGAGCGACATCGAGTGGCAGATCCGCGACTGGCACTACTTCTACCCGATGAGCGGCGACCACATCGTGGAGCAGGCGGTGCACTCGATCGACAAGATCCACTGGGCGTTCAACGGCCGCGCCCCCCAGCGGTGCGTCGCCGTCGGCGGCCGCGCTGCCCGACCGAACGTGCCCGAGACCGGGAACGTCTACGACCACTTCTCGATCACCTGGGACTACGACGACGGCGCCAAGGCGTTCCACATGTGCCGCCACTACCCGAATTGCCCCTCGGACAACTCCGACTACCTGCTCGGCGAGAAGGGCACGTGCACGGTGAACGGCTGGACCGACACGCACGTCATCACCGGCGAGAACGCGTGGACGTGCACCGCGCCGCGGAACGACATGTACCAGCAGGAGCACGACGAGATGTTCGCCGCGATCCGCGCCGGCAAGCCGATCAACAACGGTCAGCGCATGGCGGAGAGCACGCTCCTGGCGATCATGGCCCGCATGGCGGCCTACACCGGCCAGGTGGTCACCTGGGAGCAGGCGATGAGCTCCCAGGAGAGCCTGTTGCCCCCGCGCTGGGAGTGGACCTCGCACGAAATGCCCCGTTTGGCGGTACCGGGGACGACGAAGGTGGTTTAGGGGGGACGCGTGGGAGCGGAAGCGTGCTTGGGAGTGGGTATCAGGTTTCAGGTATCGGGTATCAGGTATCAGGTGGGGGCAACGTATGCACGTCGGTGATCTTCCGAGAGGGCCGACCCCGTCCGACATCGTCAAACGACCATCGGCATCCGATTGCGAGTGCTGATACCTGATACGCCCACCACGCGCGCCCAGCGATCACGCGTCCACCAACTCCGCAAGCCCCGTCCTCCGTCACCCGACGCCCACCCACCTGGTACCCCCACCACGCGCGCCCGACGACCACGCGCTCCCCAACACCCTTTCCCGCCCTTCCTTCCCCGGCGCCC
>JAGQOG010000265.1 GCA_020427695.1 Phycisphaerales bacterium | reverse complement strand
TCGACATGGCCCGGTGCACCGCCGCCCACGATCGGCGCTCGCCGGCTCGATGCGTGGCGGGGATCGTCCCGCCGGTCCGCATCGGATTCGGTGCGGCGGTTGCGCCGGGCCATGTCCGCCGGGGGAATGAGAATCGGGTCAGAAGCCGCGCTGACCCCTGGCCGGGCTCCAGCACGACATCCCGTTCAAGCCGGTTTCGAGCGCGTTCGACCGGCGAGCCGCGCTCCCAAGTAGCCCATAGGGATGTAGGCCAGCACGAGGTCGGCGACGATGAACCAGATCGGCCCCCCGAGCATGCTGGCGGCGGCGATGCCGCCGAGGAGGAAGAACGCACCGAGCCCGAGCGCGAGAAGCAAGTGACGGCTGGCCGCGAGCTTGGCCACCAGGAACGCGCCGGCGAGCGTTCCCAAGGCATCACCCAAGAAGGGGAAGAGGAAGTTCGCGGGCGTGAACAACTTCATGCTCTCGCGAAGGCCCTCCATCGTGGAGACGTCAGCGCCCTCGGGGAGCGGAACGACGTGCGGTCCCGCGTTCACCAGCAGCATGTTCACCACGCTGCCTCCGATGACGCCGGCCACGACCGCCAAGAGGTTCCGTGCGATGGTCTTCATGGCCATAGTGCATTCCTCCGGTTTGTTTCTATTGACTCGGCCCAGGCCACTTGCGTCGTCAAGGTGCCGCCCGCTGCGGCCCCCCCGCTTCCAACACGAGCAGCTTGTCGTTCACCGATATTCCGTTCGCGCTGCGGTAGTCTGCGGCGAGGTGCCTGCCGGTCTCGGCGTCCGTGCGCACCTGGAGATGCTTCCGCGAGACGAGCGGATCAAGCACCTGGAACGTGCAGGTGTCGTCTCGGCCAACCGACACCAACGGTTCGTTGAGCGGCAAACAGGCTCCCTTCCCCGGCCCCTCGATGATCACCAGAGATGCCATGCGTTGGACCTCCTGCGCCTAGCTTACCTGCGCGGGGTCCGCTTCGGACGGTCGAGCACCCGGGAGTTGGGAACGATGGGGGTGTCCGGCACCACCTTGACGCCGAGGCGGAGTCCGAGTTCCGGAGGCACGATGTCATCGCGCTCCGTCCGGCTTCCTTTGATCCTCCACCGCATCCGCTTCGAGCTTCGCCGTCCACTCCTCCGCCTTGGTGCCGTAGCCCTTCCCCGGCCGCGCTTCGTTCCAGGACGAATAGAGCTCGACCAGTCCGTGCACACAGTCGATCGTGTCCTGGTTGCTCCCACCGATCGAGCCTTCGAGGATTGCGTGTGCCTCAAGCAGGTTCGACTCGGCCGCGGCGAAACGGTCCACGTCGAAGCCGCGCCCGACCCGCGAACGCCCGAGCACGGAGAGCAGCAGGCCCAGGCGGCGCACGTCGCGCACCTCGAAGGCTTCGCGGGCCGTCGCCTCCAACGGGGCGAGCATGGCCACGCTCTCGTCGTACTTGCCCTGCGCCCGGAGAACATTGGCGGTCTTGAAGGTGAGAAGTAGCGCCTCCGGATCGCCATCGCCCATGGCCTGCCTGAACTTCTCGACGGCCTCCTTGTAGTACCGCTCGGCCTCTGGCAGTCGGCCCTGCTCCTCGAAGAGGCGAGCCATGTTGTAGACGTAATACCGTGTGTTGGGATTCTCTTCGCCCAGGTCCCGGCGACTCCGCTTGAGCGCCTCGACAAGGTAGGGCTCGGCCTCGGCCAACCGGCCCTGCTTCTCCAGAATGATGCCCATATTGGTGATGGATCGGATCGTCTCCAGATGCCCTTCCCCGAAGACGCGCGGGCACTTCTCCATCACGTCGCGGAAGTACGGCTCGGCCTCGGCGTACTTGCCCTCTCTCTGGAACAGGAACGCCAGGTTGGTGACGGAGAGGAGCGTGTCGGGGTGCGCATCGCCGAGCATGCGGCGTCGCGTTTCCAGCGCCTCGAGGTAATATTGCTCCGCCTCGTCGAACCTACCTTGGCCCCGAAGCAGAAAGCCCATGTTGTTGACGGAGGTGAGCGTGTCCGGATGGTTGTTGCCGAGCACGCGGCGACGCTTCTCCAGCGCTTCGCGGTAGTACGCCTTGGCCTGGTCGCGCTTCCCCTGCTCGAGGAGCAGGTACCCCATGTTGTTGATGGAGGTGAGCGTGTCGGGATCGTCCTCCCCAAGCACGCGACGACGCCGCTCCAAGGCCTCGCGGTAGAACGGCTCGGCCTCGTCCAATCTGCCCTGCTGGACCAGTTGGAATCCCATGTTGTTCAACGACGTGAGCGTTGCGGGGTCGTCCTCGCCGAGCACGCGGCGACGCGTTTCCAACGCCTCGCGAGCGAGCGGTTCGGCCTCGTCGAGCTTGTCCTGGAGTTGGAGGAGGTAGGCCATCCGGTTGATGGAGGAGAGGGTGTCGGGATGCTCGTTGCCGAGTTCGCGCCGACGCGTCGCGAGCGCCGAGGTCTCCAGCGCCGCTGCGGGCTCGTACAGCCCGAAATCGCGATACCGGTCCGCAAGCACTTCGCGAAGCTGGGCGTCCACCAGGGGCTGCTCCTGGAACCGTTCGTCGATCGCCTTCACCGCCGGACGCAGAATCGTCTTGTCAATCAGGGACAGAGCCGCATCGGTGGCGTTCACCCTGCTCCAGTCATGGCGAAACACGCCCAGCTGTGCCTGTCGCTCGTCTGCCGAAACGCCGGTCTTGGTCAGCGCGTCCTCGAAACGCCCGATCACGTCCTCGGTCAGACTGGCGCCGGCCGCAGCGGGATCGATCTGTCCCAGCATGCCCTCCTGGAAGTCCGCGACCTGCTTGAGTTCCGCCGTCCGAGCCTTCGCCTCGTTCTCGGCCTCGACGGCACGGTCGCGCTGGCCCCGCGCCACGTGCGCCTGCCACGCGAAGGCGATGGCGCCGAAAAGGAGCGCAACCGCCACCGCACCCCCCGCTGCGACCGACGCGCGATGGCGACGCACGAACTTTCGGAGCCGGTACGACGCGCTCGGCGGCGCCGCCATCACCGCCTCTCCGGCGAGGTAGCGCTGGACGTCCATCGCCAGGCCGTTGGCGGTCTCGTACCGGCGCCCGCGGTCCTTCTCCATCGCCTTCATGACGATCCAGTCGAGCTCGCCGCGCAGCGCCGTACCGAGCTTCCGCGGCTCCGTTCGCCGGCGCGCCGCAATGTTCGCGATGGCGCTGGCATCGGCGTTCCCGCTGAGGCGTGTGGACGGCTTCGGCGGCTCGACCTCGCGGATGATCCGCTGGATCTCTGCGTATGCGGCAGAGCGGAGCTGGCGCGAGTCGAAGGGCGTCGAGCCCGTCAGGAGCTCGTACAGGAGCACGCCAAGGGCGTACACGTCGGTGCGGGTATCGATGTCGAGCGATCCCTCGGCCTGCTCCGGGCTCATGTACTCGGGAGTGCCGACGAGCTGGCGATGCTCGGTGAAGAGCGTCTTCTCGGTCAGCCGCGCGCTGGTGGCCTTGGCCACGCCGAAGTCGATGACCTTGGGTTCGGGCTGGCCGTCGCGGGTCGAGACGAGGATGTTCGAAGGCTTGAGGTCGCGGTGGATGATCCCCTTGGCGTGGGCATGCTGAACCGCGCTGCAGACTTGGGCGAAGAGTACGAGCCGTTCCGCGATCGAGAGATTGTGCCGGTCGCAGTACCCGACGATCGGTTCGCCCTTGACCAGCTCCATCACGAAGAACGGTCGGCCCGTCCGCGTCGCACCGGCATCCAGCACCTTGGCGATGTTGGGATGGTTCATCAGCGCCAGGGCCTGGCGCTCCTGCTCGAAGCGCGCCACCACCTGCCGAGTGTCCATGCCCAGCTTGATGATCTTCAAGGCCACCCGACGTCGGACGGGCTCGGTCTGCTCCGCCATGAACACCGAACCGAACCCGCCCTCGCCGATCAGCTGGAGAAGCTTGTACGACCCGATCCAGCCGCCCGGAACTTCACCCAGCGGGTCGTCGGACGTCGGGATGTCGGCAGCGGGCGTGACTCGTTCGGGCGCTGCATCGGGACCGACCGACACGGTCGGAACGCGACTCTCCGTCGCTTCGCCGAGCAGCCCCTCCGCTTCCGCCGCCGCGAGAAGGGCATCGATCTGCCGCCGGAGTTCGATATCACCCGCACACGTGCGCTCCAGAAGCGCCGGACGCTCCGACGCCGGAGTCGACAGGATAAGGGCGACCAGCCGCTCAAGCTCCTCGTTCCGATCGTCTGCCACGAGCTCCCCCCCCTGCGGGCTGGACTCGTCCAACCGGTCAATACCCCTCCCGCCAGCCAGTCGCGTGGCCGCACCGACTCCGCCGGGTACGCCTCAGGGCACCAACTCCATCTCCGTCGGCCGCCACGCCTTGGTGAAGAACGGCTCGAGCGGGCTGTACAGGCGCAGAATGGTAAACCAGCCCCTGCCCGGCATCGTCTGGATCCAGTTGCCGCGGGCGACGCCGGCCGGCTGCGTCGGACCGAAGTAGATCGTCGTCGAGCCGTCGGGGCTCGCCTCCGCGGCCGGCGACGGATACGCCTGGCTCCCGGCCCGCGGGAAGCGCTGCGGCGTGTCGAGCATCGAGCGGGTCTGGTTGTCGTACACCGTGAACGACCAGAACGCGCGGGCAGGAATGTTTGGCGGCAGCGTCACCTTGTAGGTCTTGCCGCCGTCGTAGGGGTCGCCGTTGGAGTCGAGGAAGCCCATGAGGTACTGCGAGCCCACCTCGGGCAGGCGCATGATCATGCCTGGCGAGTCGAGCGTGTAGCCGTAGTAGAACGCGGTGCGCGAATCGAGCGTCCTCGCGCCGGTCGGCGGAAGCGGCTTGAACATGCCGTCCCGGGTCAGCATCGGCGGCGGCGTCTCGAAGTTGGCTCCGCCCTCCCACAGCATGCTGCCCCACATCGAGCCGGGGTAGTACGCCCAGTCTGGATGCGACACCGCATAGCGCCAGTTGAGCGACCGACCGGCCGCGTTCCCGATCGCGGCCGCCTCCGTCAGGATCTGGCGCATCCGCTCGTCGGGATTGAACGGCCTGCCCTTCACGATGCCGATCGCAGCGAGCTGGCCGGCGAGCTCCACGTCGTAGCTGCCGGCCGGCTCCTGCTGCACGTTGGCATTGACCATCTCGAAGAACGAGTAGTCGTTGGGCGGGATCGTGTTGAACGAACGCCCGCTGCACTCGATGAACTTCGTGGCCGGTGGCGGCGGCGCCTTGGCCAACCGCACCGTGCCCTCGAGCGCCGTCGCGATGCTGGTGCCGAACGCACCGGGCGTGTACGGGTAGATCTTCAGGTTCGCCTTGATGTTCTCGACCGCCGGCTTCGGATCGTCCTTGACCAGAAACGAGCGGGCCGCGTACAGGACGCGCGTGGTGCTCGATCGGGCGACATGGAAGCCGCTGTCGGGAAGCGGGCCGTCGTAGTCGGGCGGAACGATCAGGTACTTGCCGCCCTCGCCGCGATCGGGGCCGGGGAAGCCGATGTCGATCACCCAACTGAACCACATGTCGTTGATCGTGCCCAACCCCATGGGCGGCTGCTCGATCACCATCGGTCCGTGGGTCAGGTCCACCACGGAGAGGTAGTAGATCGTGTCGGCGTTGGCGGTGAGGAACAGCGACTTCGCGTCCATCAGCTCGGGAAAGATGATGACGGTGTTGTCCTCAGCGCCGACGCTCAGGAAGCCCTCCCGGATCGCGTACGCCGAGGCGCCGCGGAAGGAGTTCAGGAAGACGTCGATGGCCCGGACCAGGTCGAGGGCGTCGCGCACCTTCTCCGCCGTCTCGACGGTCGGCGCGCCGTCGACGAACTGGAGCGTGCCGAGGAGCGACTCGACGGTGTCGGGCGTCGTGATCGACACGGGCGGTTCGGACGACGTCTGACCCTGAACGACGGACGAGAGCGCCGAGGCGGCGAGTGCCGAGCACGCGGCGACGGTTGAGGCAAGGTAGCGCATGGCGGCATGATAGAGCTCCGGCTCGATCCCAGCGCACGCCTGATGGACGACGGACGTTCCGGTACGCGATCAGGACGGATGAATCGGCGACTTGGCCCTGATCGGACATTGCTCGGACGTCGCTCGGACGTCGCTCGGACATTCCTTGGCCGCGCGCGAACCGCGGTCGACGCCGGCTCGTTTCCTGCCTACCCCCAGTTCGCCAGCACCTGGGCCAGGTCCGCGCCGTCGACCTGGCAGTCGCCGTTGAAGTCCTCGGGACAGTCGCCGCATGCTGCGCAAGGCCCCCAGGCGGCCAGCACGAACGCGAGGTCGGCGCCGTCCACCATGCCGTCGGCGTTGAGGTCGAAGGGAGCCGTCGGCGGCGCGTCGTTCATCTGGAGGGCGTAGAGGTAGCTGTACGCGTTCGTCGGCACCTGTCCCGGGATGGACGTGCCGATGTAGGCGGTCTGACCGTCGGCGGCGAACGTGGCCCGATTGCTGGGAATGATGTTGGCCCCGTGCTCGAAGGGCAGGTCGACCTGCCAGAGCGGAGCGCCATCCGTGGTGAACGCCTTGACGAAGCCCGGCTGGCCGAAGTTGACGCGGCCGCCGACCACGATCGACGCGTCATCGGGACTGACCACCGGTGCGAAGAGGATGCCGGAGTCGGTCATGCTCCATGCAGTGGAGCCGGAAGGGTTCGTTGCGGTCAGCGTGAAGAGGGCACGCACCGTGTAGATCCGACCGTCGGCCCCGATCGTCGGCTTCAGGACGCCGTTGGTGAACGGATACGCCGTCCACAGCATGCTCCCCGACTCGGGATCGAACGAGCGGAGGGCATTGCCCGTGTTCATGTAGATCTTCCCGTCCGGGCCGACGGTCGGATATGGCGGATCGGTGAACGTGACGGCCTGGAACGCCGAAGGCACGCCGAACTCCTGGTCGCCGCTGCTCATGCTGAAGCTGTAGAGGCGTGGGCCGCCACCCATGCCGAGCTCGTCGAACGCGACGTACATGCGCCCGAGCGCCGCGTTGAACCCGATCTCGAGTCCGAGTTGGCCGTTCTCGAAGAGCTGGGGTTCGCCCTGGTTGCTCCAGCGAAGGTCGCCGTCCGGCGTCAGCGACAGGGCACCAAGCCCGGGCGCCTCGGTCACCACGTAGATGTTTCCGTCGGGCCCCACGTTGGGGCCGGCGATGACGCCCTGCGTGATGCCCGGATCGGTGAACGACCACTTCTCCGTGCCATCGGGATTGATCGCGTAGATGTGCACGTCCGGTCCGGCCGGATTGCCGGAGGTGTAGATGGTGCCGTCGGCGCCAACATCGATCGGCCCTTCCGCGAGGCCGCCCGTGTCGAAGATCCATTGGAGCAGCCCGTCAGCGGACAGTGCGTAGAGGCGTCCAAGCAGGTCCTGCACATAGACCGATCCATCCGGCCCCACCGCCTGACGCTGCGGAATGGCGTCGGCATCCGTCATGAAGCGCCACCTGACCTGATCGGCGGCGGCCTCGCGTGCCAGCACCTCGATCGGGAACGAGCTCGACTCGCCAACGCCATTGGTGATGCTGAGCGAGGCGGAACCGAGCGGCGTCGAACCGAGGATGTACGCGGTGATCGCGGAGTCGCTCCAGTGTGTCACCGGCGCCGGAACGCCGTCCACGAGCACCTGGCCCGGTCCCTGGATCGTGCCGAAGCCGGTGCCGGAGATGATCAGCCGACCGCTGCGGGCGACGGCGCTGGGGGAGATGCCGCCGATCAACACGGCGGCGTCGGCCGGGGTCGGGACGGCAACGGTCGCCACCGCGAAGAGGAGCACGACGGACTTCCAACGGCTTCGGGAATCGAGTTGCATCTGCATGATGGCCTTCCGGGGTCTGTTCGGTGGACCTGCGCCGTCGCGGCTGGGCGATCCAGAAGAGGTTGGAGCGGGAGGCGGAAATACCGTTCTCGCCGACTGACATGCGAATCGCCCTTCTCTGGGGAGGAACAAGGTGTGGGGAACCGCTCCTCACCTCCGCCGGCCGGCACGCATCGCCGCCATGAAGGACTCGAGCGCCAGCTCGTTGAGCGGCCGCATGCGAAACCCCACGTACCCGTCCGGGCGCACCAGATACGCACACGCACGGTCCGCGCCGTATCGGGCATGCAAGCCGCCGCCCGGATCCACGAGCCAGGACTGGCTCCCACTACCACTGGCCGGCTCCACCAGGCGCGCATCCGGCACGATCAGCAGCACTTGGATGAGCTCCTCGTGGCGACGGGAGACCGCGTCGGCCAGTCGAAGGCAATCGGCGACCGCACGCTCGGGATGGCTCCGGCCGACAAAGAGAAGGAGCGCGTGGCGGCGAACGGTCAGCCGGGAGAACAAGCGGGTTCGAGCCTCCGTCGAGCCAGCCGCGGGATCGACGAGGTCACCATCGCAGGCGCGCTCGCCCGGCGAAGGGCCCGAACCGACGAACCAGCTCGCGGCCGTCCACCCACGGTGCTGGCCGACGATCGAACTGCGCCGGTAGCGCACGTCAAGCTGCGACATGACGGCACCGAACCGGCGCTGCACCGGACCGAGCCGGGACAGGACCGAGATGGCTTGGTCGCGAATCCCGCGGGCCAAACGGTTCCGCAGTGTCAGGGCCCGCGTCGCCAGCCCCGTGCCGCGCAAGACGCCGGCCGCCACCGGTCCCCGCTCCGCGTCGAACGTGTCGAGCAGCGCGTCCTCCGCGAGGCCCTGCTGCACGAGCGCGAGCTTCCAGCCGAGATTGCACGCATCGTGCATGCCGGTGTTCATGCCCTGTCCACCCACCGGACTGTGGATGTGCGCCGCGTCGCCCGCCAGGAAGATGCGGCCGTGCCGATATCGGGCCACCTTCCGCTCGCGGACCCGGAACGACGAAAGCCAGACGGGATCGGCAACCGTAAGACCGCCGAAGCTGCGAACGTCGAGGGTCGCCTGCACCTCGTCCAGCGTGGGATCGATGGACGGAAGCGATTCGGGCACCGGGCCCCGATCGGCCACGACCCGGTACCGCGGCGGATCGAGCGGGAAAAGCGCCAGCACGCCTGCGCGGTGGAAGAAGGCCGTGAGTTCATCCGTGGCAAGGTCGCCCCGGATCGCCACGTCGGCCAGCATCCAGTCGTTGGGCTCGGCGGTGCCTGCGAAGGGAACCTCCAGCCGCCGGCGCACGAGGCTGTGCGCGCCGTCGCAACCGATCATCCACGCGGCACCGATCGTTCGTTCCGATCCGTCGCCATCGACGAGATGACAGTTGACGCCATCGTCCGCGGGCTCGAAGCCGACGAGCTCGCGCCCGCGCTCGACCTCGACGCCGCGCATCCGCAGCGCATCCACGAGCAGGCGCTCCGTCGTGGACTGGGGGATGAAGAGCGGATAGCGGAACGCGCTGTCGATCACGAACGGCATGTGCGCCAGTCGCCGAGTCCCGTTGTAGACACTCGCTCCCCGGACGAATCGCCCCGCGTCCAGGAAGGGCTCCACCAGTCCCGCCGCTTGGAGGATCTCGAGCGTTCGGCTCCAGATCACCAATGCCTTTGAGTGTTCCGACGGACCCGTGGCGCGATCGACGATCCGACAGCGCACGCCCGCGTCGGCCAGGACGATCGCCAGCGTGAGACCGACCGGTCCGGCGCCGACGATCAGCACCGGCACCTGCTCCCCGTTCGCGCTCCGCACCGTCATGCGATGCTCCTCCCGATGGAGACGTTGTACACCAATCGTCTCGGCGCGTGAATGCTGGTTGGGCAGGTTGGAGGCACGCGGCTACATGCTCGCCGGCCTCGAGGACTCCACGACCGCATGTCCCGAGTGTGGCGGCGTGCGGCGGCGTGCGCCGGCCGATCGGTGCCTCCTGAGGCCAGCGCGGAACCGCATCCGTCCGATGCCTTTGTTCCATCGGCCCACGGTCACCCAGTATGATGCGACCGAGCACGATCGAGCGCTCCGAGGGACACACACTCATGAATATCCACGTCGCCGCCGCCGGGACGGTTGCCCTTGATCTCGCCGGGATCGCCACCGCCCAGATCTCGCCATCCAAGGAATCGCTGTCGAACCTCTATCCGGGCAAGGCCTACTCGCCGTATGCGGAGCGTGCCTTTCCCGACCACCTGCTGTGGGGCGACACGCACCTGCACACGGCGCTGTCCGTCGATGCCGGACTCTTCGGCGCTCGCCTCGGCCCCGAGGAGGCCTACCGGTTTGCCCGCGGCGAACAGGTGACCTCGTCCACCGGACAGCCGGTCAAGCTGGACCGGCCGCTCGACTGGCTGGTGGTCGCCGACCACTCCGACGGCATGGGCTTCATCCTGGACCTGGCCAAGGGCGATCCAGCAATCCTCGCCTTCGACGACGGCAAGCGCTGGTACGAGGGCCTTCAAGCCGGCGGCGAGGAGTCCGTCAACGCAGCGCTCGATCTCATCACGACCTTCGCCCAAGGCAAGTTCCCTCCCGACCTCATGGCCGAGTACTCGCCCGGTTCGAAGCGATACCAGTCGGTGTGGGAGAGCGTGGTCAAGACCGCGGAGGCGTACAACGAGCCGGGCCGCTTCACAACGCTCATCGGCTTCGAATGGACCTCGCTCGTCAAGGGCAACAACCTGCACCGCAACGTGATCTTCCGTGACGGCGGCGACAAGGCCGGCCAGGTCGTTCCCTACACCACGCAGGCGCCGATCGGGAGCACCGATCCGCTCGACCTCTACAAGTGGCTGGAAAATTACGAGGCGAAGACCGGCGGGACCGCCCTCGCCCTTGCTCACAACGGGAACCTCTCGAACGGCCTGATGTTTCCGGTGGACGCCCAGTACACGGGACGGAAGATCGACGCGTTCTACGTCGAGAGCCGCGCCCGCTGGGAGCCGCTCTACGAGGTGACGCAGATCAAGGGCGACGGCGAGGTGCACCCGTTCCTTGCGCCCGACGACGCCTTGGCCGACTACGAGACCTGGGACAAGGGCAACCTTGACATGACCCAGGCCAAGACGCCGGACATGCTCAAGTTCGAGTACGCTCGCGAGGCGCTCAAGAACGGGCTCCTGCTCGAGTCGCGCTTCGGCACCAATCCCTACAAGTTCGGCATGGTGGGCTCGACCGACAGCCACACCGGGCTGTCCGCGGTGGACGAGGACAACTTCTTCGGCAAGCACGCCGGCACCGAGCCCTCCCCCACCCGCATGGAGCATCCGTTCACCAAGACGGAACTCGGCACGGTCGAAGGATGGGAGAGCGTCGCCTCGGGTCGCGCGGCCGTGTGGGCAACCGCCAACACCCGCGAAGCGATCTTCGACGCGATGGCCCGCAAGGAGGTCTACGCGACCACCGGTCCGCGCATGATGGTCCGCTTCTTCGGCGGATGGACGTTCACCGATGACGACCTGAACAGCCGCCAGCCCGCCTTCCGCGGCTACGAGAAGGGCGTGCCCATGGGCGGCGACCTCCCCCCGCGGAAGGGCAACGGCGCACCGACCTTCATGGTCTACGCCCTTCGCGATCCGATCGGCGCCAACCTCGACCGCATCCAGGTCATCAAGGGTTGGCTCGGCGCCGATGGCAAGACGCATGAGAAGGTGTACGACGTTGCGGTCTCCGATGGTCGCACCATCGGTCCCGACGGGCGCTGCACCACGCCCGTCGGCGACACGGTGGACATCAAGGCCGCGAACTGGACGAACACGATCGGCGCGGCCGAGCTCGGCACCGTCTGGACCGATCCGGACTTCAATCCCGGCGATCGGGCGGTCTACTACGCTCGCGTGGTCGAGATCCCGACCCCCCGCTGGATCGTGTACGACGCGTTCCGCTTTGGCGTCGAGATCCCGAAGGGAGCGAAGACCGAGCACCAGGAACGCGCCTATACCTCGCCGATCTGGTACACGCCGCAGTGATGCGCCCGCTTCGTTTCGTCGCGACGCTCGGCGGCATCACGTTAGCGATCGGCAGCGCGATGTTCGGCGCCGGGACGGAGCCGGTCGCGCGTCCGATCACGGCGGAGGCCGCCGCGCTCGACGCGACAGTCGAGGCTCGGGCACCGGCGCCGGAGCTTCCCGAGTATCCCCGCCTGACACTCCTCGAACTCGACCGGGAGGCCCAGTGTGCGGACAGTCCGTTTGTCGGAGGGGGCGATCCGTTCGTCGTGCTCGGCGTCGTGAAACGGCAGGTGAACGCCGGGTCGTCGCGGCTCCTCCTGTGCCAGGACGCGATGGCGTGTTGTTCGATGCACGTGACCGTCTGCTTCGGGCTCGATTCGGAACAGATCGATCCCGGCGCGATCGAGGAGGGCGCCTGGGTCGCGGTGTTCGGCCGGCTCCGCGCGGTTGATGCACCCAAGCCCGGTCGGCGCGGCGTCGTCGCGTCCAGCTTCGTCGCCACCGGGCATGTGATCGTGCCCGAGCTGGTGGTGCCCGCCGAGCGCCTCGTCTACCCCGACAACGTCGTGGACCTGATGGCCTCCAACTCGGCTCTCACGGTCTTCTCGCGGGCCGTGCGCGAGTCCGGTCTCGCCGAACAGCTTCGAGTCATGGGACCGATCACGGTGCTGGCGCCGCTCGACCAGGGTTTCGAGCGCCGCTCGCCGACCGAGTTGGAAGCCCTCTTCCTTCCCGAGAACCGCGAGCAGTTGCGCTCGCTCGTCCTTCAGCACGTGCTGCGCGGGCGCCTGACCGAGGCCGACCTGTCGACCGTTGGATCGATCGCGACGTTGAGCCACCGTGAGCTCGACGTGGACGCCTCGAACGGCACCCTGCGCATCGGGACCGCTCGCACCGTGTTCGAGAACATGTTCGCCAGCAACGGCGTGGTGCACGTGATCAACGAGACCTTGGAGCCAGCGCTGGCGCTCCCGCCGGCCGGGGCGTCCGTCGGCGAGTCAGATGACGCCGTGCCGGTGTCGCGTACGTCGCCCGCCGTCGGCAGCACGCCAAGGGCCGCCCCATGAAGCAACTGCTGCGAGAGCCGCTGCTGCACTTCATTCTCCTCGGCGCGGTGCTGTTCGCCGTCGTCTCCGTGGTGCGCCGGCCCGACCAGCCGCAAGCGGACCGCATCGTCGTGTCGGCCGGGAAGATCGAACACCTCGCCGCCCTCTTCGCCCGCACCTGGCAGCGTCCGCCCACGCGAAAGGAGCTCGACGGGCTCATCGAGGACTACGTCCGCGAGGAGGCTGCGTACCGGGCGGGCACGGCCGCCGGCCTCGACCGGGACGACACCGTGATCCGGCGTCGCATTCGACAGAAGCTGGAGTTCGTGGCGGAGGATCTCGCGGCCCAGGCGTCGCCGAGCGACGAGGAGCTGGCCGCATACCTCGCCGCACATCCCGAGGCGTTTCGTGTCGATCCGCGACTCTCGTTCCGCCAGGTGTACCTCGATCCCGCCCGCCACCGGGATTCGCTCGAGCAGGATGCGCTCCAGGTGCTTGCGGCGCTCAAGGAGGACCCGTCGCTCGATGCGTCGGCTCTGGGCGACCGCATCATGCTTGAACACGCGTACCGGGATCTCTCCGCAAACCAGATCGACAGCCTCTTCGGCGGCACCTTCGCGGACCGCTTGCTGGAGCTCCAACCGGGCTCGTGGCAGGGACCGATCGCATCGGGATACGGCCTGCATCTGGTGTTCGTCGACGATCGCACCGAGGGGCGCGTCGCGGATCTCAGCGAGGTTCGCGACCAGGTCCGCCGGGAGTGGGAGAACGCGCGTCGCCTCGAGGCGCTCGACGCGTTCTACCAAGGTCTCATCGATCGCTACGAGGTGGTGGTCGAGTGGCCGGATCTTGGGGGTGAGCGTGGTCCTCAGTAGGACGCTGGCGCTGCTGGCTCTGGTGCTCGCGAGCGCCATCGCGCCGCGGGCGGCCGCGCACGAGGTGCGACCGGCGTACCTCGAGCTGAAGCAGACCTCGGCCGACACGTTCGACGTGGTCTGGAAGGTTCCGGCGCGGGGAGACATGCGGCTGGGGCTCTACGTGCGACTCCCCGCGGACTGCGTCAATCTCACCGAACCCCAGGGAATGTTCACCGACGAGGCGTTCGTCGAGCGCTGGAGCATTCGCCATCCCGACGCGCTGGCGGGCGCGACGATCCACATCGACGGCCTGGCCACGATGCTCACCGACGTCCTGGTGCGGATCGAGCGTCTCGACGGCACCGTCACCGTGACGCAACTCAAGCCGACCAACACGTCGCTGGTCGTGCCCGCGGCGCCCACCTGGTGGCAGTCGGCGGCCACCTACCTGGGGATCGGCATCAAGCACATCCTGGGCGGCGTGGACCACCTGCTCTTCGTCTTCGGCCTCCTGTGCCTGGTCCACAACCGGTGGATGCTGCTGAAGACGATCACCGCGTTCACCGTGGCGCACAGCATCACCCTCGCCATCGCCACCTTCGGCTACGCCCATGCTCCGGCGGCAGCGCTGAACATCCTGATCGCGCTGAGCATCCTCTTTCTGGGGCCCGAGATCGTCCGGTCGTACCGCGGTCAGCACAGCCTGACCATCGATCATCCCTGGATCGTCGCCTTCGCGTTCGGTCTGCTGCACGGCTTCGGATTCGCGAGCGGACTGACCGAGTTGGGGCTGCCGAGGTCGGAGATCCCCCTGGCGCTCCTCATGTTCAATGTCGGCGTCGAGATCGGCCAACTTGGATTCGTGGCGATCATGCTGGGCGTGTGGCAGTCGCTCAAGGTGCTCGGATTCCGAATGGAGGCCTGGACCGCGCTCCTGCCCGCCTACATCATTGGAACGCTGGGCGCGTTCTGGACCATCGGACGGATCGTCGCGGCGTTCTGACTTTGGACGCGCACGGAAGGACACGATCGCATGCACGGACGAACGAGCCTCCCACCATCGCCAACCGGACGAGCGCCAAGCGCCGGCGTGCAGGCACGCGCCCAAGCCGTGTTCGTGACCGCCGTCGCGGTCGGCGCGTCAACCCCGACCGCATTGGCCCACGACACGGGGAACGCCGGTGCGGGATTCGTCAGCGGAATGCTGCATCCGGTCTCCGGCTTCGACCACATCGCCGCCATGATTGCCGTGGGCGTGTGGGGCGCGCAGTTGGGGCGCCCGGCCCTGTGGGTGCTCCCGGTGGCGTTTCCGCTGGTCATGGCGATCGGCGGATTCCTTGGACTGATCGGCGTGCGTCTGCCCGGCGTGGAGATCGGCATCGCCCTCTCCGCGGTGGCCCTCGGCATCATGGTGATGACCGAGGCCAAGCCGGTGCTCGCGGTCGCGATCGCCATGGTGGCGGTCTTCGCGGTCTTCCATGGACACGCGCACGGAACGGAACTGCCGGAGAGCCAGAGCGCGATCGTCTACAGCATCGGATTCGTCATCGCGACCGGCATCCTCCACCTCGTCGGCATCGGCATCGGCACCATTCACCGCTGGGATCGCGGCCGGATCGCGTTGCGGGGATTGGGGGGCGCGATCCTGGCCACCGGATTCGTCTTTCTCTGGAACGCGTTGACATGAGCGCACGCACGTCATTCGGCATGGCGATCACCGCATTCGGCGCCATTCTGTGCGCCGTCCAGCCCGCGTCGGCGCACCTGGTGTCCACCGAGCTGGGACCGTTCTACGACGGTGCGGCGCACCCGCTGGTCACGCCCGACGACCTGCTGACGATACTCGGCCTCGCCGCACTGGCCGCGTTCGGCGGTCCGGCATCCGGACGACGGCTGCTCGTCGCCCTGGTGGTGGGCTGGAGCGTGGGCCTCGTGCTTGCCTTCGGCCTGGCGCACCGGGAATGGCAGGCGCCGATCGCGACGGCGTGCACACTCCTGGTGCTGGGCGTGGCCACGCTGCTCAAGGTTCCGGTCCCGACCTTGCTTCTCGTGGCGGTTGGTGCCGTCATCGGACTCGCACGCGGCGCACTGAACGGCTCCGCGGCCCGGATGGCGGACGGCCAGTGGCTGTCGATCGTCGGCATCGCCGCCGGGGTGTTCGCGCTGACCTGCATGTCGGCGGCACTCGGCGTGGTCCTCGAGAAGCGAGGCTGGTCGATTGCCCTGCGGGTCGGCGGCAGTTGGATCGCCGCGATCGGCCTCCTCCTTCTCGGCTGGCAGTTGCGAACGATGCTCGTGCCGGCGGGCTGAGGGGCGTGCGAACTCGGACGTGCGGCAGCGAGCATTCGGGCCCGTCGCTCGCCGATGCGGCTCTTCGCGTATCTTCCGGAACCGAGTCCGTAGGTGGGATTCCCAAGGAGCCTCGTCATGCCCCGGTCTGCAACCAAGACCCGACCGTCCGCCGGCACCGCACCGACCAGCTACGCGAGTCCCCTGCGCTACGAGAGCACCCGCATGCACGCGGCGGCGCTGTACTGCTCCGACGGGCGCGTGGGCGAACACTTCGACGACTTTCTCCAGAACGGTCTCTCGCTCCCCCGCTACGACCGCCTCTGCCTCCCCGGCGGACCGGCGTGCCTGGCCGGCTATCCCCAGGCGCACTTGGAGGAGCAGGGCGTCGTGGACGAGCTCAAGTTCCTCGTCGAGGTGCACCGCCTGCGCCGCGTGGTCCTGATCGCACACGCGTCGTGCGCGTTCTACGCCGTGCGGTTGGAGCTCAAGGAGCCGCGCCTCGAGCTCGTGCAGCGAGCCGATCTGGTTCGCGCCGCGGCGCTCGTGCACCGGGTCACCGGGATTCACGCGATCGACGCCTACTTCGCCCGGCTGGTCGATGGCGAAGTGAGCTTCGAGCCGGTTCCCGTCTGACGTGCCTACCGCCTCGACACCGGTGTGGTCTCCGTCGTCGGCGACAGCGCCGGCGTCCTATGCGGCACATGCACCTCGACGCCCAGCAGCGATGCCATCCGTGCGCACGCAGCCGTCTCGCGATCGGTCAGGCACGCCGACTCGCGCGGTCCGTGCACGATGCGCTTGATGCCCACCTGGAGAAAGCGCCGGAAGCATGCGGCGCACGGCTGGCCGGTCACGTAGGCCGTCGCCCCGCGCAGGTCGCAGCGCGCGAACGCGATCGCATTGTCCTCGGCGTGGATGAACCAGTCGTACTTCTCCGGCCGCGTCAGGGGCACCTCACCGTTGGGCAGGTGCGCCACCGGTCCGTTGTAGCCCGTGCTGACCACGCGGTTGTCGGCGTCCACGATGACGCACCCGTGCTTGGTGTTCGGATCGGGCGAACGCCGACTCACCTGTTCGGCCAGCGTGAGGAAGTACTCGTCCCAGGATGGTCGGCCGCTGGACATGGTAGATGCTCGTTTCCGGAGGCGTGGGCGCCAGCATCCCGCAGCGATCCGCCGCTGGCAAGCCGGATCCGAAGTCGCGGCACCGCTCCTGCGATGGCTATCCTCCTTTCATGAGCGCGATGGCCCACAACTTCACCCTGGCCCGCCTGGCGAACCTCCGACGTTCGACGGAGGAGGAGACCTGGGAGGTCGCGATCGTCGAGATGCCCGCCGTCGTGCGCGAGGATCCGGAGCATCCTTATCGCCCCGTCTTCGCCGTCTGCTTGAGCACGCACGGGGGCATGGCCACCAGCGACGTATATGCGCCGGAGGAGCTGTCGCGGTCGTGCATGCTCGAGGCCGTGGCGGCCTTCGCCGTCGAACCCCACAACCCGGGACAGCCGACACTCGACTACCTTCCGCCGCGGGTCCGCGTTCCCATGGACGACGACCCCTTCGTCGCCCATCTGATCGAAGCCATGACCGCACTGGGCATCACGGTGGAGCGTGCGCCGGAGCTGCCGATCGTCCAGGCGATGCTCGAGAACATGCACGAGCACGTCGCGCGGACGGCCCGGGCGCCGCGCGTCCCGGCCCTGGCCCGCGTCAAGGGCATGACGTTGCCGCGCATTCGTGCGTTTGCCGAGGCCGCAGCACGCTTCTACGACGCGGCGCCGTGGGAGCACTACCCGGACGAGATTCTCTGGGAGATCCATCCGGTGCCCACCACCCGCGCGATGCGGCACTGCATCGTGACCGGCGTGCTGGGGGAGCAGTTCGGCTTGGCCTTCGTCCCCTCCCGCGAGACGCACGCCGAGATGGCGTTTGGCCCCGGGCGTCGCCTCTTGTCAACGCTGTGGTCGGTGATGCTCGACGAGCACGAGGTTCTTCCGGACCAGGACGTGCGACTCTGGTACTCGGAGCAGCTTCCGCTCTTCGACGCGCCGCTGATCCCGTTCCCGATTGGATTCACCAAGAGCGGCCGAATCCTGCGCCCATCGCCCGATCAGCTCACCCTCATGGAGGGCCTCCTTCGCGGCTTCGCGACCATCGGCGCCAAGGCGGCGTCCTCGGACCGAATCGCCTTCAAGGTGCGGACCTTCGACGGCCCGCAGGAGTTCGTGCTCACGGCAGCGGGATAAGGGCTGGAGCCCGGTGGCTTCCCGACGATCACCGGGGACGACTCCGGGCCGCGCGCCCTTGGAAACACGGGTGGTGCAGGTCTCGAACCCCGCTCCTTGACGCGCGCCGCCCCCAACCGGAACCGGGTTGAACTTCGGAGTAGAGTAGTCGATCGGGGGTCGGTGCCGCGGCACGCACGATCCCAAGGTGACTCTCATGAGCCGGACAACCACGACCGCTGTCCTTCATGCGCTTCGTTCCAGCGACGACGAGATGGCGTGGAATGTCCTTGTTCAGCGCTACGAGCCGATCCTGATCGCGATCGGGCGCCGGTACGGACTCGGTCAGGAGGACGCCCGCGACGTCTCGCAGCAGACCCTGTTGGAGTGCGTCCGTGGCCTCCGGGGCGGGAGCTACGACCGCGAACGCGGACGGCTCCGTCATTGGCTGGCGTCCATCGCGCGGCATCGCGCGATCGATGCACGTCGCCAACGGTCCCGACGTGCCGGTCGCACCGACCCGAATTGGCAGCCGATCGACGACGACGACGATGCCGCGTTGGAACTGGCATGGGAGGAGGAATGTCGGCGCACGATCCTGAGAACCGCGATGGAGCGGCTCCGGGACGAGTCGCGGGCGGACAAGCGGACGCTCGACGCCTTCGACCTGGTCGCCATCCGCGGCGCGTCGGCCGAGACCGCTGCGGCCGCGACCGGACTGTCCGTTTCCCAGGTGTACCTCGCAAAGCACCGCACCGCCGCGAGGTTGCGCGAGATTGTGCGCGAGATCGAGGAGGCCTACGCCGAGGATCATCCGTGACGCGGCCGCACGGCGCGTGCCTGGATGCGCGGCAGATCGAGCGGATGCTCGAGGGACTCGCTTCCAGCGCCGAGGCCGAGCACGCCAGAACGTGCCGGGCCTGCCGTCGACGACTCGAGGAGTCGCGTCTCAACGCCGCGATCATCCGGGAGCTGGTGGACCTTGATGTGAAGCCGTTCCACGCTTCCGGAGGATCGCCCCCGGCGCCTCCGGAGAACTCGCCTGGCGTGCTCGCTGGGCACACGCTGCTCCACGAGATCCACCGCGGTGGCCAGGGCGTGGTCTGGCTTGCGCTCCACGAGGCGACCGGCAGACGCGTCGCCATCAAGGTGGCCCGCGCCGGCTCGCTGCGCGGTCGCATGCGCATCGAGCGCGAGGCGCAGCTCGCCGCCTCGCTGAGGCACCCGAACATCGTGGCCCTCCACGACTGTGGCGAGACGGAGGACGGTGGCTTTGCGATCGCGATGGACCTCGTCGAGGGCCGGACCCTCGATGTGTGGTCGGCGGAGCTCGCCACCGACTCGCGCTTGCGTCCGCTGGAGCGGAGCCGGCTCCGCGTCGCGGCGCTCGCGAAGGTCTGCGGGGCGGTCCAGCATGCCCATGGCCACGGCATCGTGCATCGCGATCTGAAGCCGGCGAACATCATCGTCGACGATCAGAACGAACCTCGTGTCGTGGACTTCGGCATCGCCCGCCGAGCGGCCGAGGAGATCGGGCACTCCGCCGATGGCGCGAGAGCGGCCCGGCGGCACGTCGATCGCATCACGATGACCGGCGAAGTGACCGGCACGCTGGCGTATGCCTCGCCCGAGCAGATCACCGGCGATGCGGAGTCGATCGACGCCCGCACCGACGTGTACTCCCTCGGGGTGATCCTGTACGAGCTCCTGGTCGGGTCGATGCCCTACCCCGTCGACCACGGGATGGCGGACACCCTCGAGTCGATCGCCAATCGCTCGCCGATCCCGCCGCACTCGATCCCTCGCGAGGGCCTCGCTGGTCCCGTCGATCGCGACCTCGAGACGATCGTCCTCAAGGCGCTGGCGAAGGAACCGGAGCGGCGCTACCGAACGGCCGCGGCACTGCAGGCCGATCTGCTGCACTGGCTCGATGGGGAGGCGATCGATGCCCGGCGGGACAGTGGCCTGTACCTCATCCACCGAACGCTGCGGCGCCATCGTCCGCTGGTTGCCGCTGGTTGTGTCGCACTTGTTGCCGTGGCGGTCGGACTCATCGCAATCGGCATCGGCATCTCCAAGGCGGCCACCGCCGCCCAGCGCGAGAGCTCCGAACGAGCCTCCGCCCTCGAACACGCACGACGATCGGCCGCCGTGGCATACGTGATCGAGGAGATCATTCCGGCAGCGGACCCCGAGCTCGATCTGACCAAGTACCAGGATCCCGGCGTCGTTCACCAGGCGATCAACCGGCTCGCGGGGAGCCTCGACGCCGGGCGCTTCGCCAACGACAAGGAAACGGCGGCCGCGGTGCGCGACGCGATCGCGCAGATCTGCGAGGATCGGAACGCTCTTCGTCTGGCCGAGATGCAGCGGCGGATGGCGATCTCGACGCTCCTCGAGCGCGGATCGGCCGAGGACACCGTTCTCGCCACAGCGCTCGATCGTTTGGCGAGACTGCTGGTGCGCCGGCAAGCGTTCGGCGAAGCGAGACAGCTCGCCGAGCAGGCGAAGTCGATCCGGGAGTCGCTCCTGGGCAAGGAGCATCCCGAGGTCGCGTTGAGCCTGATCACACTCGGGTTGCTGTCGCTCGAGGAGGGTCGGACCGAGGACGCCGTGACGTTCGCCGATCGTGCGGCGCGTCTGCTCGACGACGACCCGACCAGCGCTTCGTTCGTCGATGCGGTCGAGCTCGGTGCCCGAGCACGGCTGGCGGACCACCACCGGAACGACGGCGTGCGTGCGGCTGTGGAGGCCTTGCGTGCCCGGTTCCGATCGGCAAGCGATCTCGATCCCGTGCTGGTCCCAACGGTCACGCTGCTCGCGGATGCGATCAAGCCCGTGGATCCGGAGTTGTCGGATCAGCTCGCGGCGCTTTCGGACGCCCTGCTTGAGCAAGGAGAGCCGCACGGCCGAGTCGCGGCTCTCCGGATGGTGCTCGATCTCAAGCGGCGCATCATGCCGGGGGACGAGCAAGAGATCGCCGAAAGCCTCGCCATGCTCGCCCAGGTGCTCCACGCCGACGGTGCCGATGAGGCGGGAGCCCAGGCCGCCGCCGAGGCGATTCCCATGCTGGTGCGGTGCTTCGGGGAGGAAAGTCCACAG
>JAGQOG010000264.1 GCA_020427695.1 Phycisphaerales bacterium | reverse complement strand
GGCTACCGGTGCCGCTTGTGCAGGTCGTCCGGCGGCGACATGCTCCTGAACCTTGCAGTGGCCGACGTGGAAAGAAGCGTTCATCGCAACGGCACTCGCGGTGCTGATCGCGTTGAGCACCCGCGGCCGCTCGGATCGTTTCTCCACGGCGGCCCACCCGGCGAGCAGGGAGTTCGCCGGCGTCGCGTTCCTCTACGGGCTGTGGCGAATCGCCCGCGACCTCCCGCTCGACCACGCAGACGGCGCGCTCTCACGGGGCCGATGGATCTGGGACTTCCAGCAGCGGATGCACTTGCCGAGCGAACTGACGTTGCAGGGCTGGTTCCTCGACCACGACGCGTTGGCCAGAGCGGCGAACGCCTACTACGCGGTCGTCCACGTTCCTGCCCTGATCGGGTTCCTCGTCTGGTTGTGGGTCCGGCACCGGGATGCGTATCCGCATCTGCGCAACGGACTGGTGGGGCTGACCGCTGGATGTCTCGTCATCCGCTTCGTGCGTGTCGCCCCACCTCGCTTCTTCCCCGACCTCGGCTTCGTGGACCTCTCCACCCGCTACGGGATGTCGGTCTACGGGCCGGTCGGAACGGGCGTGTCGGATCAGTTCGCCGCGATGCCGTCGATCCACTGCGGCTGGGCAGCGGTCGTCGGCATCGGGATCTGGAAACTGGCCCCGACGCGCTGGCGCTGGCTGGGTCCGCTCCACGTCGTGCTCACGTTCGTGGTCGTGGCCGCGACGGGCAACCACTGGTGGCTCGACGGGATCGTCGCCGTCCTGATCCTGGCGATCGTCCTGTGGGTCGACTCCAGCGTCCGTGACGGGCGGGGAGCCGACCGGCATTCAGCGGTCGGCGGCTGCGAGGACGGCTTTCAGGGAGGCGGTGATGATGTTCGGGTCGGTGCCGACTCCCCAGCGGACCCGCTGATCGGCGTCGGTCGCCTCGACGTAGGCGACGGCGGTGGCTCCTGACCCGGCGCCGAGCGCGTGCTCCGAGTAGTCGAGCACGTCGATCGTCGAACCGAGCCCGTTGCGGATCGCGTCCACGAACGCAGCGATCGGACCGTTGCCCGTGCCCTGGACCGTCACCGGTGTCGCGCCGTCGAGCACCTGGGCGGTGATCGTCGTGCCGGCTTCGGTGGTGGCGATCTCGTGCGAGCGGAGTTCGAAGCGGTGGTCCTCGGGGAAGTACGCCTCGTTGAACGCGTCCCACATGGCGGCGGGGGTGATCTCCGTGCCGCTGTCCTCGGTGATCGCCTGGATCGTCTTGGAGAACTCGATCTGCATGCGGCGGGGGAGCACGAAGCCGTGCTCGGTCTCCATGATGTAGGCGACTCCGCCCTTGCCGGACTGGCTGTTCACCCGGATGACCGCCTCGTAGGTGCGGCCCACGTGCGCCGGGTCGATCGGCAGGTACGGAACCTCCCAACGTTCGTAGTCACGGCCACGTCCCGCCGCCCCGTCGTGCCGTACATCCCTGCCAGCTCCCCCTCCGCTGACAACAAGATCGGCAAGAGCTGCTCGGCAAAGTGATGCGCCCACGAATCCCGTAACCGACGGCGAGCCCTATCCGGCAGCG
>JAGQOG010000263.1 GCA_020427695.1 Phycisphaerales bacterium | reverse complement strand
TCGCGCCTCCGCCACGCCGTGGGGGCGGCCCGTGTTCGTAGTGCGTTGTGTGCCACCGATTGCCCGCAGGGCAGTCGGTGCCGGCCGCCCCTGTGTGGGGGCGGCGGGTCGAGGCGCTGGGTCACGCAAGCGCCGTGCGAGTTCCCGACGCGCATGAATTCTCCGCACGGCCAAGATGGCCGTGGCACCCGATGGACCGACGGCTCCGGTTCGCACGGCCAGGCTGGCCGTGGCACCCGATGGACCGACGGCTTCGGTTCGCACGGCCAAGATGGCCGTGGCACCCGAGGACGCAGCGCATGCGGCTTGCACGGCCAGGATGGCCGTGGCACCCGCTCGTGCCGCTCGTCCTACGCGCACGGCCCCCACGACGCCAGGAGCAGGCCGAGATCGGCGCCGTCCGTCGTTCCATCGCCGTTGAGATCGGCGTCCGGCGTCCCCCAGGCGCCCAGCAGCATCCCGAGGTCGGCGCCGTCGACGATGGTGTTCCCGTCGAGGTCGCCCGGGCACGGCGGCGCTTCCACGCCCAGGACGCTGTTCCAGGTCGTGCCCACGCGAATCTCGTCGGTCGAGAAGCCGCCGTCGTTGTAGATGAACACGGCCTGCGGCAGACCGAGCGTGGTGACCATCGAGGCGCCGGGAACGGCGGGCTCGGGGGCGCCGACGGTCGGATCGACGTAGATCGACCAGGTGAACGTCGCGTCCACGTTCTTCGTCACGCGGGCGACGACGAGCGCCGTCGTGCCTTGGACCATCGGGACACTCGTGTCCGCGCTGGCGTCCCCCGGCGGGGTCGAGAGCCCGTACATCCCGGTGCCGGGATGGACGCCCACCACCATGCCGTTGGTCCAGGTGCCGAAGGCCAGCCCGCCGCCGAGTCCGTAGCCCGGATTGGGACGGAAGAGGAAGGACAGGTACACGGTGTCGTTTGGCGCGCTGTACGACGCGATGCCACGCGAGTACCGCGTGAAGTCCGCCGAGGCGAACGGCGCCGTGAAGGCGCTGCCTCCGACCGTCGGGAGGCCGGACCAGCTCAGGCCTTCGGGCGCCACACCGGTCGGGAGTGCGCCGATGTCGTACCACGGCGACGACCAGCCGGTTCCCCCGTTGGCGAGGTAGAGGTTGGGACCGCTTGGATAGTTGAAGCCGTCGTACGCGATCAGACCGCTCGCGGACGCTGCGCCGCCAACGGTCAATGCGGTGGCGATCGGAAGGACGAGGGAGAAGTGCGAGCGTGAGACGTGCATGGTGGTCCTCTTCCAAACTGGCTGGGCTTGAGATGAAGCAATCCCGCTTTGACGGGTCCAGCAAGTAGGTCCCCGCCATCGACACGGTGATACACGCCCGGCGACCATTCCGCGCCGGATTGGCATGATGTACCACCAACGCGCGGGCCGGACGCAAGTTGTGCAGGCGCATGGCCGTCGCCGGCCTGCAGGAGTTGCAGTCGCGATCCCTTTCGGACGTAGGTTCTGCCGCGCCCAGAGCGCCGGCGCGCACACCGTCTGCTGCGTTGCATCCCCGAGACGGGCGCCGTCGTCGGCGATTGCGGCGCCAGTCGGACCACCCTTCCGTCCGGGAGGGCATTCGAGGCGGAAGCGCGAACGTTCCGGCGCTCTGACGGATCCGCAACGGGTGCATTGATCACCGAGAAAAGGAGCTCACATGTTCGCGTCGGTCGCCAACGTCCTGTACGCCGTGTCCCTCTCGCTCGCAGCAACTGCCGGCGCAGCCGCCACGGATCTCGTGGCCTACGACGGCTTCGAGTACCCGGCCTCGTTCAGTCTCGCGGGCGCCAACGGTGGCACCGGCTGGGCCGGTCCGTGGGCCGATGTCGGCGCCCTTTCCACCGGCGTCGGCGCGGCGGGTCTCGAGTGGCCCGACCTGGCGATCGCCGGAGGCACCGCCAAGACCAACGCCTCCGCGTCGTTCGAGTACTCGGTGTACCAGCGCCCACTCCCGAGCTTCGAGACGCCGGACAACACCGTGTACGTGTCGTTCCTCCTCCGTCCGAACGCGGGCTACGGCACCGGCGGCGGACTTCGCTTCGGCAACTGGCCCTATACGATGACCGTGGGAGCGCATCCGGGCAACTACATGTACGGGCTTATGACCACGAACGGCCTCGGGGACGACTCGAACGTGCCCGTGATCGAGGGCACGACGGTGCTGCTCGTGGCGCGCATCGCCAAGAACGTCAACAACACGATCACGTACGCGCTCTATGTTGATCCGACCGTCGGCGCACTGCAGCCCGCCTTCCCCGATGCCGCCTACACGTCTCCTGGCGCAATGCCGCAGTTCGTCCAGATCTTCAACGACGGCGGATTCTCGACCGACGAGATCCGAGTGGGCACGACGTGGGCGAGCGTGCTGCCGACCCCGCCGGCCTGCGTGGGCGACTTCAACGGCACCGGGATCGTGGACGGCGCCGACCTGGGCTTCCTGCTGGCGTTCTGGAACCTGCCCGAAGGCGATCTCAACGGCGACGGCACGACCGATGGCGCCGATCTCGGGATTCTGCTGGCCAGTTGGGGCGTGTGTCCTTGAGCGGCTCAGATCGGAGTCCTTCCGCAGC
Source organism: Phycisphaerales bacterium (assembly GCA_020427695.1). GTDB lineage: Bacteria > Planctomycetota > Phycisphaerae > Phycisphaerales > SM1A02 > JAGQOG01. The sequence goes on along the minus strand of JAGQOG010000263.1, from coordinate 522 downwards.
GGCGCCGGCGCTATCGGACCGGCGAAATTCCCAAGACGCGTCGGTTGTTCGTTGCATCTCCCATTGTGGGGAGTAGAAGAGGAAGGACTGTTCACCCGGAGAAGGGGAGAGAGACATGCTGCATGCACCACTCGGAACCGGTGCGGCTCTTGCCGCGCTGATCTTCGCCACGCCGCTCGGCAACGACAACGCGACTTGGGTCGGCCCCTTCGGCGGGCTTTGGAACAACCCCGGCAACTGGTCGCCGCGCGTCGTGCCGCTCAACAACGGCATCACCTACTTTGTCACGGTGAGTCCTCCGGGTGCGGGCCAGGCCATCTTCAACGTGTCCGGGTCCGTCGATCTCCTCACGATCGGCCCGGACGACGAGGTCGTGCTGGCGAACGGCCAGAGCCTGGGCATCGCCCAAGGCTCGCTCACCGGCAACGGCACGCTGACCATGGGCTCGGTCGGCAACCAGACGGATCTCTCCTTCGCCCTCGGGGAATCGCTGATCGACGGGACGATCGACGTGGTGGCGTC
>JAGQOG010000017.1 GCA_020427695.1 Phycisphaerales bacterium | reverse complement strand
GAAGGCCGTGGCACCCTCGATTCACGCACACCTCGGGTGCCACGGCCATCTTGGCCGTGCCGAACGAACGCGAACACTCGCACGGCCTGGAAGGCCGTGGCACCCTCGATTCACGCACACCTCGGGTGCCACGGCCATCTTGGCCGTGCCGGGCAAACGCGAGCGCTCACACGGCCTGGAAGGCCGTGGCACCTTCGGATCCCGTGGCACCCGGAGCGTCGTCCTTGCGTCCCGCGAACACCACGATCGCCTCGATGAGGAGAAGCGCCGCGAGGGCCAGCAGCACCACCGCCACCCACGGCACGGGACTGCGCGGAAGGTCGCCGACCGCGAGCGACCGTGCGAACGGGGCGAATCCGTCCACCACGAATCCGCCCAACGCCCAGGCGCTCATGACGTACATCAGGAGCGTCGGCAGCCCCACCACCGGCCACACCCACCATGCCCGGCGCGTGCGCCAGAGCCACACCGTGATCCCCACCAGCGCCAGCGCCGCGAGCAGTTGGTTGCTGGCGCCAAAGAGGGCCCAGAACGTCTTCCACGCCGGCACCGGACGGCCCTGGGCATCGAGCGGCGTCGTGAGCAGAAAGAAGAGCGGCAGCCCGGCGGTGAGGATCGTCCCGCCCCAACGGCCCGTCGGACCCGTGATGCCCGTGAGCTCCTGGATGATGTAGCGGCCGAGGCGCGTGCACACGTCGAGCGTGTCGTAGACGAAGGTGGTGAACGCGAGCAGCCCGAACGACACCGCCACCGCCATCGGGATCCCGACCATGGCCAGGAAGCGTCCGATCCCGGCGGCGTAGATCGAGTTCGGCTGGAGACCCTTGGCCGCGTCGAGTGGAAGCATCATGAGGCACGCGAGCGAGATCGTGGCCACCATCGCCTCGAGGAGCATCGACCCGTAGCCGATCGCCTTGGCGTCCGTCTCGCGGCGCAACTGCTTCGACGTGGTGCCGGAGGCGATCAGGCAGTGGAAGCCCGAGCAGGCGCCGCAGGCGATCGTGATGAAGAGGATCGGCACGAGCGACTGCCCGCTTTCGCTGGTGAAGCCGCGGAAGGCGGGGTAGGCGATCGTCGCCGTCCCCGTGGCGCCGCCGATCACGATGCCGAGGATGCCGCTCGCCAACGCGGCGTAGAGGAACCACCCGCCGAGGTGGCCGCGCGGCTGGAGCAGGAGCCACACCGGAACCACCGCCGCGATCACGCAGTAGCCCAGGAGGATCGCTCCCCAGAGCTTGGTTGCCTGGATGTCGGAGAGGCCGAGGATCGCACCCAGATCGAACGGGATCCACTGCCCCGCGGCGATGGCCACGCCGACCAGGGGCACGAAGATCGCCGTCGCCCAGCCGAGGCCGAGCTTCGCGTAGCGCATCAGGAGCGCCATCGCCACGGGGAGCGCGAGGTACAGCAGCGAGCTCGTGGCGATGCCGCCGCCCGTGACGCGGGTGCCGTCCTCGAGCACCTGCGACCCGACGAACGAACCGGCCACGATGTCCGTGAACGCCACGATGATGTAGACGAGGGCGATGTAGACGAACAGCAGGAAGAGCACGTACGAACGCCGGCTCATGTGCTCCTTCACCACCTCGGCGATCGAGCGGGCCCGATGACGAATGGACGCCACCAGCGAGCCGAGATCGTGCACGCCGCCGATGAAGACGCTCCCGACGAGGATCCACACCAGCGCCGGAAGCCAGCCGAACATGGCGCCGGCGAGGATGGGACCGACAATCGGCCCCGCCGCGGCAATGGCGGAGAAGTGCTGGCCGAGCAGGTACTTCGGCGGCGTCGGCACGTAGTCGAGGCCGTCCTCCATCGTCTCCGACGGCGTGGGCGCGGTCGGATCGAGTCGGAAGAGGCGGGCGAGAAGCCGTCCGTAGAGGCGATACGCCGCCAACAGGAAGACCGCCGCGAAAACGACCACCCCGATGAGTCCCATGGCGATGCAGTGTGAGCACCGGAAGCGGCCGCGGCAAGGCGCCGGCGGAACGATCCGTCAGGAGATGGCCCGCAGCCGGCGCCACCGCATGGCCCAGGCCACGATGAACGCGATCAGCGTGACGACGATCGCCGACACCAGGGCCGGCACCGGGGCTGCCGTCTCGGGAAGCGCCCACTCCGCCGGGAGCCCCGGCGCGTCCCGACGCCGGTGCGACAGCACGACGACCAGCGCGGCGACGACGATCACCATCCCCCACGCCGCCGCCCAACCCCGCCAGGCGCGGAACCGGAAGGGACTTCCGCTCCGCTCGATGTCGGCGCGGCTGAGGGTGATGGCCGCGGCGGCCACGAGCTCGATGGCGGACACCATGACGTGTTCCCCCAGCAGCACGCTGATCACGCCCAACGCGATCAGGCACGTCACCGCGATCCGCCACGACCAGCGGCGGCGCTGGTGGAGCCCGGCGGCGCACACGAGGACCACGCCGCTCAACAGCCCCATCACAGCGCCGCCGACGCCCTGGAGCATCCGGTCGTCGATCGGCGGCAGGAGTCGCCATGATTCCGGCGGTCGCGGCGCCGCGGCGGCCACGAGCATGACCCCTCCGGCAACGAGCGCGACCGCCGACGAGATCGACGGCAGCGCCTCCGAGAGCTGCCCGAACCGGCCGGCGCGATCGAGCCCCTTCATCGATGCCCGCGCCGACAGGAACTCGTTGATCCCGAGGAGGAGCGCCGCCACGAGAAGGGGCAGCAGGTTGTAGAGGGCGCGGTACGCCAGGAGCGCCGCGAGCGCATCCGGGCCGGAGACGTGCCGGCTCAGATAGGTGAGGGTGATCGAGTCGAACACGCCCAGGCCGCCGGGGACGAGGCTCATGTGCCCCACCGTCTGGCCCACCGCGAAGACGGTCAGGAACACCCACGGATCGAAGTTGGAGCCCGCGGGCAGCACGACCCACAGCACGCCCGCGGCGAGCACGATGTCCACGGTCGAGACGATGAGCTGGCCGAGGGCGATGGGCAGGCTCGGTGCGGGCAGCTCGATTCGCCGGATACGCAGCGGTCGCCGAACCACGCCGCACACCACGAGATATCCCGCGATGAGCGCCAGGCAGATGGCCCCGATCGCCTGCGACACCCAGACCGGGATGCTGATGAGCTCCTCGAAGTGGCTCGCGTGCACCACCAGCCCGATGCCCGAGACGAGTACGAAGCCCAGCCAGTAGGTGAAGACGTTGAACACCATCAGCAGGGAGATCTGTCCGACGGACATGCCGATCGAGCTGTAGAGCCGCAGGCGGACCGACCCGCCGGTCACGATCGCGTGACCGACGGTGTTGCTGAAGGCGTAGCCGATGAACGTCGCGAGCAGGTTCCGGCCCAGCGGCACGGGGTGCTTCACGTACCGGGAGCCGAGGATGTCGTAGCCCGAAAGGAGCACGTACGAGACCGCCGAGACGACCAGCCCGACGGCGATCTGCGACGCGGGCAGGCCATGGATCGCGTCCCGGATCTCGCGCCAGCCGTGCACACGGAGCTCGCGGTAGATCAGGTACGCCGCGGCGCTGAACAGCAGCAGCCCAATGATCGGCGTGAGGTTGCGTATGGTCAGGTGCGACTTCATGGTCGGCGGGG
>JAGQOG010000262.1 GCA_020427695.1 Phycisphaerales bacterium | reverse complement strand
GCCCCGACACCTGATACCCCCCCGCCCTACGCGCCCGACGGCCATACGCTGCCCAACCCACGCTCCTCGTCCTCCGTCCACACGCCGGTCGACTGATACCCCCTTCGTCCGCGGGCATCCGGCTTGTCCGTAGACGTCATCCGTCCTCCGCCCTCTCGTTGGTAATCAAGCGTGCGCCGCGCTTGAACAGGAGATAGCTGTAGGCCCACGAAAACAGCACCGCCAGCCGGTTGCGGAACTCGATCAGGAACGCGATGTGCACGCCCGACCACAGCAGCCACGCCAGCAGACCACCGAAGCGCCAGTGGCCGATCTGGGCCACCGCCTTCGAGCGACCGATCGTGGCCATCGTGCCCTTGTCGCGATAGACAAACGGCTTCCGCGCGGAAGGCACGCGGGCCGCGGTCTCGGCTCCGATCAACCGCCCGACGAAGCGACCCATCTGCATGGCGGCCGGCGCCACGCCCGGCACCAGCGATCCGTCCCGGCCGCAGTGCGCTTCGGCCAGATCGCCGATCACGAACGCCTCGGGGTGACCGGTTATCGAGAGATCGCGACCGACAGGCACGCGACCGCCCCTTCCCAACGGAATCCCCAACGTGTGCGCCAACGGCACCGCCTTCACTCCCGCCGCCCAGATGATGTTCGCCGAGCGGACCGCCCGGTCTCCGATCCGCACGCGGCGCGGGCCGATCTCCGACGCGGGCGAGCCGAGGACGACCTCGACGCCCATTCCCTCAAGATCCCGTCGAGCCCGTGCCGAACAGTCGGGGTGCATCCCGGGGAGAAGCCGATCGCCGGCTTCCACGAGGATCACGCGGGTGCGCGTCGTATCGATGTGGCGAAAGTCGCGGGCGATCGAGTCCACCGCCAGCTCCTTGATCGCCCCCGCCATCTCGACACCGGTCGGACCGCCGCCGACGATGACGAAGGTCATGAGCTCGTCCTGCTCCCGCGGGTTGCCCGCGATGTCGGCGGCCTCGAACGACAGCAGGACGCGCGAACGGATCGCGATTGCACTTTGCAGCGTCTTGAGGCCCGGGGCCGATCGCTCCCACGCATCGTGCCCGAAGTAGTCGTCGACGACGCCGGCGGCAAGGACGAGGAAGCCGTACTGGAGGCTCCGGTCCCCGGCGTGCACGACGCGCGACGCGAGATCGATCGCCGTGACCTCGGCCAGGATCACGTCGGCATTCCTCTGGCGATGCAGCACGGACCGAAGCGGCGCCGCGATGTCCGCCGGACTGAGGGCCGCCGACGCCACTTGGTAGAGGAGCGGCTGGAACAGGTGGTAGTTGTTGCGGTCGAGCAGCACGACGTCGACTGGAGCACGTCGCAGCGCCTTCACGGTCTCCAGCCCGCCGAATCCACCCCCCACGACGACGACGCGCGGGCGCTCTCGCGCCGGTTCGATCGGAGGCGTCGGTTCCGGCGTTGGTTCGGCCACGGCGCCCCCCGTCTGGCGCGGCGTCCGGACAGCGGTCCGGCGCCGGCGATCCGCGCCGGATCACTTCTGGCGCTTGAAGGTGCCCGTCCAGTCGGTGGCGGCGACCTCGAGCTTGCCGTCCGTTATGGTCGCCGCCGCGACATCCGGGCCGTCCCCCTCCTGCTTGATCAGCCGGATCGCCGTCTGGCTGTCCTCGTGCCAGATGCCCGACGCCGCCGTGACGACATTCTCGTTGCCGTTCACCACGGTGTACGAGTAGCTGTGGTCGTCGTGGATGGCGAGGGTGGCGACGCCGTCCCCGGAGATCATCTGACCGTTCAGGGTGTTGGTCACCCAATAGCCGTCGAACGAGGTGCTGCAGCCCGCCAGCACGGATGCCGCGCCGAGCAGTCCAGCCAGTCGAGCGTTCCGCATGGTGTTCTCCAGTCGGGTCCGGCACCCGGCGACGTACCCGCCGCGGTGTCCCGGCGTGTCGGCGCCGGTGCCATCGATCGGGGCGCGAAGGCTACTTCCCGTCGAGGATGCGCTTCCGCGCCTTCTCGTACTCTTCCCGGTTGATGATGCCCTTGTTGTAGGCGTCCTCGAGATCGACCAGCTGCTTGCCGATCGACTCGCTTTGCGGAGCCACGTCCACCTTCGAGCTGCTGACGCATCCGGCGCCGCCGAGCACCAGGGCCAACATGCCCGCCGAAGCCATTGCACGGTATCGCATCGGTTCGACCCTCCTTTCGGCCATCTCACCTCGGGCACGACGACCACCGCCTCACTTGCGGGCGAAGGTGCCGGCCCAGCCGTCCGCCACGATCATCAGCTTGTTCCCGGAAACCGTGCCCGATGCACGGTCGGGACCGTCGCCCGTCCGTTTGAAGATCCGGATGGCGTTGCTGCTGTCCTTGTCCCAGGTGCCGGAGGCCCCGGAGACGACCTCGTCCTTGCTGTTGGTGACGGTGTACAGAAAGCTGCCATCGTTGTTGATGGTCATCGTCGCCACGCCGTCGTCGGGGATGGGCTTGCCGTTGAGCGCGTCCGCGACCCACACGCCCTTGAACGACGGGGAGCAGCCTCCCAGGACCACCGCGACCGTGAGCAGAACCAGTGTTCGAACGCTTCGCATGGTTGACTCCGGGTCTCCGGACCGTTCGTTTGCAGGATTCGAGCCAGATGCACGCCGAATATATGACTGCGTACGGTTGGTCGCAAGCAGCCGGCGCCTGCGCCCGCGAGACACCGCGTGGGCATCGCCTAAACTGCTCGGCCATGGCTCCCCGGACCAATCCCCAATCGGACGCTCGCCGGCCAGGACCGGTGGCGCTGGCGCTCGGTGCCGCCCTGATGCCGGCCGTCGCGGGCGCGTTGGCCGTCATGGCGTTCGCCACCGACGAGGGGCCTCGCCTGCCATCGGCCGGCGCTTCGGCGCCGCACGACGTGGGCTCGTTCGAGTGCGCCCGTTGCCATGAAGCCGAGCACAAGGCGTGGCTCGGCTCGCATCATCAACTGGCCATGCTGCCTGCATCCGAGGTTTCGGTGCTGGGCGACTTCGACGACGCCGTGTTCGAGAACTACGGCGTGACCTCGCGCTTCTTCCGCCGCGACGGACGCTTCATCGCCGAGACGGAAGGACCCGACGGCGCGATCCAGGAGTACCCGATCGCGTACACCTTCGGCTGGACGCCGCTCCAGCAGTATCTCGTCGAGTTTCCCGACGGTCGCTACCAGGTGCTTCCGCTCTGCTGGGACACGCGGCCCAAGGAGGCGGGCGGCCAGCGCTGGTTCCACATTCATCCGGAGGAGCGCATCGCCCCCGACGACGTGCTGTACTGGACGGGGATCGCGGGAAACTGGAACTACATGTGCGCCGAGTGCCACTCGACGAACCTCCGCAAGGGACTCGATCCCGCGACCGGCGCGTACCACACGACCTTCGACGAGGTGAACGTGGGATGCGAGGCGTGTCACGGGCCCGGCTCGAACCACGTCGCCTGGGCGGACGCGAAGGCCGCTGGCCAAGCCGGGGCCGACGGGGCACAGCCCGCCGAGGGCTCGGGCCTCCCCGACATGGGTCTCGCCGTGGTCCTCAAGGACCCGCCGACGCGGAACGCCGACGGGTCCGAGCAGCCGGCATTCTGGGACTTCGTCGTGGGCCAGCCCACCAAGCAGCGCACGGCGCCCCTTGCCTCGCCGGTTCAGATCGAGACGTGCGCCCGCTGCCACGCGCGCCGACGCCTCGTCTCCGAGGACCATGTGCACGGTCGTCCCCTGCTCGACACGCACGAGCCGGCCACGCTCGATCGCGGTCTCTACCACCCCGACGGACAGATCCTCGACGAGGTCTACGTCTACGGCTCGTTCGTCCAAAGCAAGATGCATCACGCCGGCGTGCGCTGCACCGACTGCCACGATCCGCACACCACGCGACTCCTCGCGACGGGCAACTTCCTGTGCGCCAACTGCCACGTGCCCGATCACTTCGACACGCCTGCCCACCACTTCCACAGCGATGGATCGACCGGCGCCGAATGCGTGAACTGCCACATGCCGACCGCCACCTACATGGTGGTCGATCCGCGCCGCGACCACAGCTTCCGCGTGCCCCGCCCCGACCTCTCGCTCTCCCTGGGCGTGCCGAACGCGTGCACCCAGTGCCACGCGGACCAGAACGACGCATGGGCCGACGAGTGGTGCGCCAAGTGGTACGGAGCACAGTACCGCAGCCGGCCCCAGTTCGGCACCGCCATCCAGGCCGGGCGCACCGGCGCTCCGGGCGCGGCCGCTCAACTGCGGGCGCTGGCCGAAGATCAGGGACAGCCGGCGATCGTGCGGGCGACGGCGATGTCGATGCTCGCCGAACGCCCGACGGCGGCGGCGGTCGAAACGGCCCGCGCCTTCCTGCGCGAGGCCGAACCACTTCTTCGCTCGAAGGCCGTGACGCTTCTCGAACTGCTTCCGCCCGAGGCGCGGGTCGAGGCGCTGGCACCCGCGCTCGACGACCCGGTTCGAACCGTCCGCACGCAGGCCGCCAAGGCCTTGGCCGACGTGCCTCCCGAGCTGTTGTCCACGGAGCAGCAGGATCGCCTCCGCGACGGCGTCCAGGAGTACATCCAGTCGGAACTCGCCAACGCCGACCGGGCCGCGGCCCACCTCAACCTGGGACTGCTCTTCTCCCGCCTGGGTGACGATCGCCGCGCCGAGGCGGCGTACCGCCGGGCGATGGCCCTCGAACCTTGGCTGGCCGAGCCCGTGGTGAACCTCGCCGACCTCTATCGTGCGACGGGCCGCGAGCCGGACGCGGAGAGGCTCCTGCGGGACGCCCTTGCCCGGAACCCGGAGACCGCCGTGCTGCACGAGGCGCTCGGACTGTCGCTGGTGCGCCTCGGTCGGACGGAGGAGGCGCTGGCGTCGCTCGCGGAGGCGGCCCGGCTGGATCCCGACAACCCGCGACACGCCTACGTCTACGGCATCGGGCTCTTCAGCGTGGGCCGGTCGGACGAGGCGATGGCGGTGCTGACCGAGGCCAATCGTCGCCATCCCAACGACCAGGCGCTTCTCCAGGCCCTGATGCAGTACAGCCTTCAGCTCGGTCGCGTGGACGACGCCCTCCGCCACGCCCGGGCCCTGCTCGTGCTGGAGCCGGACAATCCGCAAATCGCCGGACTGGTGCGAGGGCTCGAGGAGGCGCAACGATGAGGGACGCGGCTCGAATCGCGAAGAGACGTCGAGGCGGCCCGAGCGTCATGCGCTCGATCTGTCTCGGGGCGGCCGCGGTCGGCGCCGCAGTCGGCGTGGTCGCCGCGGCGGCGCAAGGCGACGATGGCGCGGCCGCGGTGCCGGCGTTGGCGGATCGACTCCTGCGTGCCGGCGGACGGCTGCATCCGATGCTGGTTCACTTTCCGATTGGACTGCTGCTCACGGCGGCCGCGATCGAGTGGATCGGACTTCCGTTCCGGCGCCACGCGGCGCGACAGCGTGGCGACGAGGGCGCGTCGAACGCATCGCCGGCGGCGACGGCATGCCTGGCGATCGGCGCGTTGGCGGCCGCAGCGGCAGCCTGGGCCGGATGGATGAACGCCGACTTCGAAACACATGGACGGAGCGTGCAGAGCACGCTCACCCTCCACCGCTGGACCGGCGTCGCGGCCGCCAGCCTCGCCCTGCTGGTGCTCGTGTTGCGCGGCGCCGCGGGAAGCACGCAGCATCCACGGGCCGCGTCGCTCTACCGATTGGGACTCCTGCTGACCGCCGGGTTCGTGGGTCTGACCGGGCACCTCGGCGGCACGATCGTGTACGGCACCGGGTACCTCACGAGCGTGCTTTGGCCGCGAGCCGAGCGAGCGGTCGAGGACCCGGTCGCCCCGGTCGCGGAAGGTGCCGATCCGCCGGTCGATCCCGCGGGCGGGCCCGCGACCGGAACCGTGAACCTCGACGAGTTGCCCGCGCACGTGGTCTACGCGGACATCCGCCCGATCCTCGAGGCGAACTGCTTCGAGTGCCACGGCCCGACCAAGCAGCGCGGCAAGATGCGCTTCGACCGCAAGGATGTCGTGTTCGGTCCCGATCGCGACCTCTGGGTGATCGTTCCCGGCGACCCTGGCGCCAGCGACCTCT
>JAGQOG010000261.1 GCA_020427695.1 Phycisphaerales bacterium | reverse complement strand
TACCGAAATGTGGATCGACCTCTAGCGTGTCGCCAGCGGTGAGTGACTACCGCGCCAACTGCTCCCGCATCCACGCGGCGATCGCCTCCGCTTCGGATGCTCCGGTCGAGAATCCCTTCAGCATCACGTCGATCGGCTCGGGACTCGTCGATCCCGACGGCCGAATCCGCAGCTCGACCGCGTGATGAACGATCGGCTTGCCCTTCGCCTTCCCCGCGACAAACGACCGCACGTGCACCGCTTCGACGTCCTTGCACGGGATGGCCGCCGCCGCCGGGCCGAAGCGCTCGGGCAGGGCGAGCGTTCGCAGGTCGCGATCGAACAGCAAGTCGCCGCGACCGGATTGCACGCGCCCGCGCTGGATCCAGTACGCCGCGGAGCCCACGACCACGGCCGCGCCCAGCCCCGCACCAACCACGCCGGGCGCGAGCGATCCGTCGTCGGCCACCGTGAGCCCGATGCCGGCGACGATCGCGGCGATTCCCGTGGCGAAGGCGCTGACCACCAGCGGCGCCGCTCGGCGCGGACGCAGTCGAGCCTGGAAGCCGTCGTCCACCACGCGGGTGCCGATGGGATCGCTGCAACTCCGCGACAGGAGCAGCGGGCCGACGCCGAGAACAACGGCGACGTTGACGCCGAGCAGGATCAGCCCGGGCGCCAGGTGCTCTGCCGTGAAGGTGTTCAGCAGCACCGCCCGCGAAGGATCGAGCGGGTCGTAGTGCACGGGCGTCTCCGCCCCGATCGGATGCGACTTGACCAGGCGGGTGGCGTGGGTGCGCGACGACGAGACGTCGAAGTAGCTCAGGCGGCTGCTTTGGTAGCGTCGGCCGTCGATCTCGTACTCGTATCGGATCCGGGCCTTGTACGAGGTCCGACCCTTGGAACCACGGCGGGTTTCGACCTGCGACTCGAGCACGCGTCCGGTGGTGGTCGCGAACCGCTTCGCCGCGTCCGCCTGGTGCCAGATGTCGCGCCCCATGAACACATCGACCGCCAGCACGATTCCGATCATCAGCAGGAGCAGCACGATTCGAATGGGCCGGCGCACCTGGCCGCAGGTGGAGCTCGCCGGCGCGGCGGGGGCGGGGTTCGTCGAGGGGCTGGACTCGCTCATGCGTTGGAGGATACGCCGGGCCCGCGCAACCGGTCGTGCTCCCTCCGAATGCGGCGGAAGGCACGCCAGGTGGGCGTCGTGAACCGCCTGCCGCCCGACTGCGGCTGGGCGGCGTCCACCAGCGCCGGGAAGTCGCGCACGACCTCGGCCAGCCGAACGGCGCTGTCCCGCAGGAGAAGCGCGTAGGTCGCGGTGACGGTCTCGGCCAACGTCGATCGAAAGCTGATCGGCAACTCCCGGCGATCGACGATCGCCCCCTCGTCGATCCCGCGGCTCACGCGGTGGATCGTGTACCCGGTGGTGCGCCGTCCCTCGTGGAGCGACCAGACCACGCTCTGGGCCCCTTGGAATTCCGGCAGGAGCTCGTGGTGCACGTTGAGCATTCCCGCGCGGGGAATCTCGAACACCCGCGGACTGATCCAAGCGTTGCCGAGTGACAGTCCGAGATCGACATCGGCCCCGCGCAAGAGCTCGATTGTTCGATCGCTGTTCACACCCGGCGTGCGTTCGAACGGGATGCTCAGGCGGCGCGCGACGGTCTCGATCGGCTCGATCGAGAGAAGCGCCGCCACGTCGGCCCCGTACCAGCGCCGCATGCGCAGGCCGTTGATCGCGCCCAGAAGGCCGATGCGACGGGTCTTTCCCAGGATCTGGCGCATCCGCCGCCACCGGCTCGCCGGCGGGCCGTCCGCCAACATCACCAAGGCGATCTCGGCCCCCGAACGCTCCACGATCGGCGGCAGGCAGAGCGATGCGAAGCCGGTCTCGACGCTGGTCAGGACGGCCACCCTCATGTTCGTGCCCTTGCGTCTTCGGTCGGGCGGCCGCCGGGCCACTCGGCCGTCCAGCCGGGAGGCCAGGCGCCGGTCGAGCGGTCGCATCGTCGTGCGGACGCTGCCAGGAAGTGCAGCGAGTGAGCGATCGGCCACGCCGCGACGATGTTGTCGCGGTGGAGGCAAACGGGGTTCGTCACCAGACCGGTTCCCGGCCAGTGGCACCCGCGCACTGCCGAGGCGCAGGTGGCATGACCAGCCTCGAACACGGCGCGAACCGCGTCCGGGGTCATGTTCACGTATCCGCCGTACGGCCAGGCGAAGTGGCGCACGGGGCCCAGACGGCGTTCAAGCGCGGCCTTGGCGCCCGCGATCTCCTCGGTGGCCTGTTCGGACGAGATCCGCGCAAGGTTCGCGTGGTGAACGGTGTGGTTCCCGACGCAGTGGCCGAGGCGCAGCAGCTCTTCGAGATCCGGCCAGTCGAGGAACGGGACCGGCGGATAGTGGAGCCGATCAAGGCAGAACGATCGGATCCTCTCCTCGTTGCGCTCGCCGATGATCGAAGGACACACGAAGAAGCACGCCCGCGCCCCGTGTTCGGCGAGAATGCGTCCCGCCCGCAGGCAGGAGTGCCGTCCGTCGTCGAAGGTGAAGACCACCGTCGGTCGTTCGATTGATCCCGCCGCGATGCGTTCCGTGGCCTCGTCGTAGCTCGGAAGCGCGTGGTGCCTTGCCAGGGACTTGATCAGCGACACGAAGCGGGGGACCTCGTCGTCGAAGAGGTGATGGAGCAGGAGGATCTGGATCCTGGGCAGCCGAAGGGCGCCATCCAGCCGTCCGGCAAGTCGTTCCAGGAGCGCCAGGCCGCTCAGCACGCCGTGCCGAGCAATGCCCCGCGCGGTCGCGGGCTCGTAGTCGCGCGATCGGGTCGCCTGACGCCGGCCGAAGCGCCGCGCCCACGGATTGTCGCGATCGACGTCCATGCGGCGGTGATTGTACGTGCAGAATCGGCGCTCACGGCAGGTCGGAGCCGTGTCGAAACGGAGACCGGGCCTAGTGCGCTCAGGCCGCCTGCGACGACTCGTCGCCGCCGCTACCGATCTTGAAGGCCGTCACCAACGCGAGGCCGCCGAAGATGAAGTCCCACATGCTGAAGCTGGACTTGAACCCTTCGGCCTCCATCATCGAGCGAATCTCCCCACCCATCGAGGCGATGGCCGACTGGATCGAGGCCTGCTGCTGCGCGCGGTAGTCCTCCTGTTCCGCGGCGCTCATGGCGTTCCAGCGTCCTTGGGCGTCGGCCCAGAGATCGGGCGGATAGTGCTCCGGCTGCTCGGCGTCCTCGTAGGTCATGCCCGCGGGCCAGTTGACCGCCTTGCCCTGGTCCTCGTACTCCTCGACGACTTGGTCCGCGAGCGAGATCTGCGCGTCCGCGAGCGTGTACGTGAAGTTGTCGGAGAGCAGATCGGCCTGCATCTCGCTCAATGCGTCCTTTGCGAGGAAGTGCACACCGGCGTACTTCCCGAGCGCCAGCGACCCGAGGGCGATGACGGCGGCGATCACGCCGGTCATGGCGGTTCGCTCGTCCTTCACCACGACGGCCACACCGACGCCGGCGAGGATGCCCACGCCCCACGCGAGCCAGCCGATCTCGAGGTGCAGGAAGTACATCAACGCGGCCCACGCCGCCGCCCCCAGCAATCCACCCACCGCGGCCCCGATCGTCGCGTTGATCATGGTCTTCATGTGCCGTGCCTCCCGGTTGAACTGGGTCCGAGGCGGGTCGTCCGCCCCATGGGGGGAATCTCGCACAAGGTGGCGATCCGCTCAAGACTCGTTCGTCGGCTTTTCCGTAGTTCCGGGCCGCGGCCGGAGACCGTGCCCGTCCGGGGCGGTGGGGCGGTCTCGTCCTATACTGCCCCTTGTTTCGCTCGGGGCGCCGTGGACCGTCCGTGTGTCCGCGGCTGAGAAGCACCCGTTGAACCTGACCCGGTTCGGACCGGCGGAGGGAAGGCGATCAACGACGACCCGCTCGACATTCCTCTGTCCGCCGACCACTGGGGTACGCGCTCGCTCCCGGACCGACACGGGCCGACTTCCGAGCGCGCAACCGGGTTCGTCGTCCAGGTGGCGGTGCGAACCGGCCAACGCCGGGTCCGACGCTGACCACGGCCCTCGAAGGATCTCCACCATGACCCACTCCAACACCCTCCCCAATGGCGGCCCCGATCGGAACGGACACGCCGAGGCCGCACCGACCCGTCGCTTCCGCGTGCCCCTCCGCGGGGCAACGAACCCGGGTTCGACGGCCGCGACCACACCGGGATCGTTTGCCAACGCGCCGGACATCGGCGGGCCGCTGATGTACTCGAGCCCCGACACCCCCGGCATGCCCGCGCCGAGCGCGAAGACGGCGTGGCACTTCCTGCCCGCCGACTGGCGCATCGAACGGGCGCCGGACCACGCCACGGGCTGCCTCGGACACGGCCTGCGCGACTTCGCCGGCGTGCCCGTCCGCGCACTCCCGCCCGGCCTCGAGGCGACGTCCCTTCGTCCCTCCGTCCCTTCGTCCCTCCGTCCCTTCCCCATCACCACCCAGCTCGAGTTTGCCCGCGCGGGCATCGTCACCCCCCAGATGCGCCGGGTGGCCGAGCGCGAGCCCCATCTCACACCGGAGCAGGTGCGCGACGAGGTCGCCGCCGGGCGCATGGTGATCCCGGCCAACGTGAACCATCTCAAGCACCGACTCGACCCGATGTGCATCGGCCGGGCCAGCACCACCAAGGTGAACGCGAACATGGGCGCCTCCCCCGTCTCGAGCGGCACCGACGAAGAGCTCGAGAAGCTCGACTGGGCGGTGCGCTGGGGGGCCGACACGGTGATGGACCTCTCGACCGGGGGCGACCTCGACGCCTGCCGCGAGGCGTTCTGCCGGCACTCGACCGTGCCCATCGGCACCGTGCCGATCTATTCGATGATCATCGGCCGCCAGCTCGAGGACCTCACGCCCGAGGTGGTCTTCGAGACGCTCCACCACCAGGCGAAGCAGGGTGTGGACTACTTCACGATCCACGCCGGCGTGCGCTTCGGCCACCTGAAGTACGTGAAGCAGCGGCTGATCGGCATCGTCTCCCGCGGCGGCAGCCTCCTCGCCAAGTGGATGCTGCACCACAACCGCGAGAACCTGATGTACGACCACTGGGACGAGATCTGCGACATCCTGCGCCAGTACGACGTCACCTTCTCGATCGGCGACGGACTTCGTCCCGGCGGGCTGGCCGACGCCACCGACGACGCCCAGCTCGCCGAGCACGAGACGCTGGGCGAGCTCACCGAGCGTGCCTGGCGCCGCGGCGTGCAGGTGATGATCGAGGGTCCGGGACACGTGCCCTTCGACCAGATCGAATACAACGCGAAGATCCAGCGCACGCTGTGCCATGGGGCGCCGTTCTACGTGCTGGGACCCCTGGTGACGGACATCTTCCCCGGCTACGACCACATCACCTCGTGCATCGGCGCGACGGCGATGGCGTACCACGGGGCGGCGATGCTCTGCTACGTGACGCCGAAGGAGCACCTCGGCCTGCCGAAGCGCGACGACGTGAAGCAGGGGTGCATCGCCTACCGGATCGCGGCCCACGCCGCGGATGTCGCGCTCGGCATCCCGAACACGCGCCACCGCGACGACGAGTTGACCAAGGCCCGCGCCGCCCTCAACTGGGAGAAGCACTTCGATCTGTCGTTCGATCCCGACACCGCCCGCGCCTACCACGACGAGGATCTCGACGTGGACACGGACTTCTGCGCCATGTGCGGCCACGACTGGTGCAGCGTGCGGATCAGCAAGGAGATCCAGGAGTTCGCAAGCGGCAAGGCCGAGGACTTCGCCTGGGACAAGCCCAAGCGCACGGACGCCCTGACGGCCGAGCAGCGTGCCATCCTCGAGAAGCGCGGCGTCCTGAGTCCGGAGGAGATCCACCGTCTCGCCAGCAAGACCCGCAAGGCGGTCGGCGGGACCAGGGACGGCGCCCCGGGCGCGGAAACGGCCGGCGATGCCGTCGCGGAAGCCAAGCCCTCGTGCCACTCCGACTACGTCGATCCCGAAACGGCGAAGCGCATCCAGCAGGAGAAGCTGGTGCAGCTCAACACGGCGCCGGCGCACAACGTGCCGAGCCGCGATTCGCTGATCTAGGTTGGTCCTCGGGGGCTTTGAGTCAGTTGAGGCGTTCGGTTCCGACCAAGAGGGCCATCGATGTCAGCCATTCCCGCTTGAGCGAATCGGCAGGACGACCGCTGATGCGGCGAGGGGAGTGTACAGAGAACCTGGTGCGGCATTTGCTCGCTGCCGGCCAGCCCCGCAGGACGAGGAGCCGACGCTCTCGCGGTGTGGCGGCCAGGATCGACCGGTTCATGGTCCCGTCGAGTTTGGCGCCTGTCACTGGCGCCATGCTGGTCGAGATTGTCGCGACAGCCGCACCAGATTCAGCATCGGCGCTCCGTTCCGACCAGTTCAAGTTCAAGGCAAGGCATCTCAAGACGGAGGTCGCGGGCGCGTGCGCCGACGCTCGGACTTCCGATGCCCGACGACACGACCGAAACCGAAGCCCGGACTCCGCGACCGGGGCCGGGCGCCGACACACGTTCAAGCACGCCGGGCTCGAAGAGTCTTCCGAGGCAGCGAGGTCAGCAGAGGTTGACCCGTTAGCGACTGCCGCTCGTAGTAGAGACGAGACGCTAGGTGGCCCAATCTCAATCGTCTCGAAGTGATTGCCCCGGAACAATGTCTTGCACAATTCGTCGTGAGGCCACTATCCCCTCACCCGGGCTGCGTAGTAGCCCTCAGAGAAGGGGTTGTTGCGCTGGCGCCGCCGATTCAGGTTGGTCGCAGCTCAACTGTGCCCAAGACAAGGAGCAGCGCATGGGAACGATGACTGGCATGAGTGAACTGTTCATGCGACTCTGGGGCATTGTCCTGCTGGTGGGCGTCGTCGCTTCGTCCAGCAGGAGTCATGCGGGGTCGGTCACCTATACAATCGAGTCGCTCTGCGAGTGCTATCAATACGACCTCTCCGCCGACGGGAACGAATACGCGCTTGTCCTTCAGGTGCGGGATGGGCAAGGTGTGCCTCAGCCAGGAGTCGAAGTGTTTGTCGAGGATCCGCTACGCCTCGTCTCTGCGATTGTCGGAAGCACGAACGATTCGGGCATCATAAGTTATCCGATCGACCTGTCGTCAGTCGAATACCCGGGAGACTACCTACTCCTGTTTTATGCGGCGACGGCCGACAATGTACTGCCTATCCGAGTGTCCGTCATTGCCCCGACTGATCCACAAAGCACGCTCTACACGGTGAATGCGGGTGGGTCGTTTGGCTCCTTGGGCCCGATCGATGCGAGTCCTTCTGAGCTGCTAGCGTTGTCAGCGGTACTGCATGCGGTGCACGGC
>JAGQOG010000260.1 GCA_020427695.1 Phycisphaerales bacterium | reverse complement strand
GCGTGCACGTAGGCCTGCCCAGTATGCCGACGCTCCCCGGCACCAAGGGGCGGGGCAAGCAAGGACGGAGGGGTGGCGGTTCGGGTGGGTGCCGCGGCCGTGTCGGCCGTGCGCGAGAGGCGTTGCACGTTCGCACGGCCAGGATGGCCGTGGCACCCGTCGCCGTCTTCAGCGCCAGCCGCTCGTACCAGCACCTCTTGATGCCGCGATGCCTCGATGCCTCGATCCCTTGCCTTGCAGCAGGCGCTCCGCGATCTGCACGGCGTTCAGCGCCGCGCCCTTGCGGATCTGGTCGCCGGCCACGAAGAGATCGAGGCCCATGCCCTTCGGCTGGCTCATGTCGCCGCGAATGCGGCCGACGAGAACGTCGTCGCGGCCGGAAGCGTCGATCGGCTCCGGGAAGGCGTTCTTCGTCCGGTCGTCCACCATCGCCACGCCGGGCGCGTTCGCCAGGATGCGCCGCGCCTCCTGCTCGTCGAGGGGACGGCGGAATGTGAGATTGATCGACTCGCAGTGCGCACGCAGCACCGGCACCCGCACGCAGGTCGCGGTGACCCGGATCGCGTCGTCGGCCCACATCTTCCGCGTCTCCTTGAGGAGCTTCATCTCCTCCTCGTTGTAGCCCTCGGGTCCAACCGCGGAGTTGTGGCTGAAGACGTTGAAGAGGTACTGCCGGCCGAAGATCGGCGTGTCGAGCGGGCGACCGGCGCTCCAATCGCGGGCCTGCTGCTCAAGCTCGCGCATCGCCGCCGCACCGGCGCCACTCGCTGCCTGGTAGGTGCTCACCACCATGCGCTCGACGCCGACGGCCCGGTGCAGGGGTGTGACGGCCACCAAGGCGATGATCGTTGAGCAGTTGGGGTTGGCGATGATGGCCGGCCCGACGATCCGCTCGAGCACGTCGCCGTTCACCTCGGGCGTGACCAGCGGGACGTCGGGGTCCATCCGGAAGCACGACGAATTGTCCACCACCACGGCGCCAGCCCGAACGGCCATCGGCCCGAAGTGCCGGCTCACGGCCTTGCCCGCGGAGAAGAGCGCGAGATCGACGCCGTCGAAGCTGTCCTCCGTCAGTTCCTGGACCGTGTGGGCCCGACCGCCGAAGTTGACCGTGCTGCCGGCGGAACGCGCCGAGGCGAGCATGCGGATCTCCGAGTGCGGGAAGCGTCGTTCCTCGAGGATCGAGAGGAACTCCTGTCCCACGGCGCCGGTGACGCCGACGATGGCGATCGAAGGAGCAGATGGAATGGGCATGGCGGTGGCGAAGAAGGCGGAGCGGGAGGTGCGGGCGAGCGATGAGAATAGGCCGATGGCCGTGCGGACGGACGTTCCTATCCGCGCCAGTCCAGACCTTCCGGCAGCCGATTGAGGTTCTCGCAGCCGTTCGCCGTGACGACGACCATGTCCTCGACCCGCACGCCCCCGATCGCCGGGCAGTAGAGGCCGGGTTCGACGGTGATCGCGTCGCCGAGCACCAGTTCCGGCCCCTTCTCGGCGAGCAGCGGCGGCTCGTGGACCTCGAGTCCGATCCCGTGGCCGGTGCCGTGGGTCATCGCCGCGCGGGTCGGCGGCGCATCCTTCGACGGCAACCCCATGTCGTATCCGGCGGCGCCGATCGCCTTCGCCGTCGCGGCGTGCACCGCCTCGCCCGTGACTCCGGGCTTGACCGCCGCGATCGCGTCGGCCTTGGCCTGAACGACCGCGGCGTGCATGCGGGCCAACTCGGCGGGGACAGCGCCGTGGACCACCGTGCGGGTGCAGTCGCCGTTGTAGAGCGTCCGGCGGTTGCGGGGGAAGATGTCGATGATCACCGGCTCTTCCGTGCGCAACAACCCGTGGCCGACATCATGGCAGTCGGCGCCGACCGGTCCGCCGGCGACGATGCTCTCGGGATTCGCGTACCCGCGCTCGAGCAGGAAGAAGTCGATGGCCGTGCGCACGCGCTCCGAGGTAAGCGACTCGCCTTCGTGCACGAGCACGCCGTCGCGACCCGCGCTGGCGTTGGCGACGAGGCGGCAAGCCATCGCCATCGCCTCCTCGGTGGCAGCCTGCGCCTCGCGCAGCCACTCGACCTCCTGCTCGTCCTTGCCGCGCCGTTCGCGCACGCCGAGGTCCGGGTCGTAGACGACCTCGACGCCCGCACGGCGAACGGCATCCGCGAAGCTCAGGGGCAATGTACGGTCGGCCCGCACCGACTTCACGCCGGAGCGTCGCAGGCACTCGGCGGCCGCCTGCGCGGTGGCGGTCTCGCGATCGCCCGACAGGCCCTCCGCCGGCGCGAAGTCGGCGGCGCACGCGATGCGATCGGCCCGAGCGTGTTCCCGCGCCCGGTCCATCTCGATGTCGCGCACGATGAAGATCGATTCCTTGCGGCCGTTCTCGCCGGGAAGTTCGATCAGCGCCGTGGGATCCCCCACGGCGAAGCGCACACGGTGGTAGAGGGCGAAGTTGGTGGCGGGAATCCCGGCGAGGAGGGTAGAGAGCATGGGCGTGTGCACGTGGGGTGGTCGATGAGTTGTCGCGAGCGCGGGCCCTCGGGGACGGACGGCGCGTCGTGAGGGGTATCAGGTGGGAGGATGCGTGGGGTGGTCGGGGAGTTGTGGCGATCGCGGGCCCTTGGGGACGGACGGCGCGTCGCGAGGGGTATCAGGTGGGCGGACACGTGGGGTGGTCGCAGGATTGTCGTGAGCGCGGACCCTTGGGGACGGACAGCGCGTCGCGAGGGGTATCAGGTATCAGGACAGCGTACGACGTTTGGGGGCTGTTGTGTCCAATCCCAATTCACCCGCGGGTCGACTCTGGCGCAGCCAGGTCGGCCCGCCGAGCGGTCGAACGCGCGAACCTCCGGCACATGCGCCCAACCCTACACCAGCGGCGGATACCTGATCCCTGATACCCGCCGTTCTAGAACGCGAAGATCGTATCCAGAATCTTCGCCAAGATGCCGCGCTGCCCGTTCTCGCGCAGCTCGCCGTCGTGCGTCTTCACGAGCTTCAGGTCGTGGATCTGGTTGGAGAGGATGGTGTTCGCGGCGGACACGTCGTCGGGCCGGCAGATGCCGGTCAGGCGAATGAGCGTGGACTCGTTGTTCGTGGTGACCAGCGAGCGGGCCTCGAGCACGAGGTGGCCGTTGGGGAGGATCTCGATCACCTCGGCCGTCACCCGCGCCGTGACCTCGTCGGTGCGGTCGAACTTGCCGTCGCCCTTGAACTTCTTGCTCGTTTGGATGGCGTACTCCGCGGGCAGGCCGGTGTTCAGGCCGTCGAGCGGGAGGGCGGTCAGCTCGCCGCCCGCCGACCAGTCGTGCTTGTTGTCCATCTTCTCCTTGCTCGTGCTCTTGCTCGCCTCGCGCACGATGATCTGGACGAGATCGTGCTGCTGGAACTTCCGCGGCTCGATCGGCGCGATCGCGAAGAGGCTTGTCGCTTGGAGCGGCGTCGATTCGCCGGCGGCAACCGGAGACGACAGCGCCTGCGACATCATCGACTCCCGCCGCGCCAGCGCGGGGGCGTCGAGCAGGGCGGTCGAGAGGGCGGCGGTCGCCACGATGGTCCAGCGTTGACCTCGGATCATGCTTGACGGTCCTTTCTCCAGAGTGGGCGGTCGTTCATGTCGGTCGGAAGGGCTCAAGCCCCGGCGGCCACCATCAGCTCGTCGCCCTCGATCACGGCCTCGCCCGTGCCGGACACGGTGGCGGGGAAGGGTTGTCGGTCGCGCTTCGCGCCGGGACCGATCCGACGCAGCATGATGCGGTCGCCGATGGCGCCCGCCTGGAGCGCCTCGGCCTCGACCTTGATCGCATGTCGGCCGATGACGACGCGCACGAACACGTGGTCGCCGCGATCGACCACCTCGACCGGTTGGATGTCGCGGCGCGCGATGGTCTCGCCGGCGTCCACGCGACGGACGGCCGAGCGTCCCACTGCCTCGTCTCG
>JAGQOG010000259.1 GCA_020427695.1 Phycisphaerales bacterium | reverse complement strand
GGCAGGTCGTAGTTGATGACGTGCGTGATGTCCTCGACGTCGAGACCGCGCGAGGCGAGGTCCGAGGCGACCAGGACCTTCAGCTTGCCGCCGCGGAGCCGGTCCATCACCCGGTTGCGCTTCGACTGGTACATGTCGCCGTGCATGGCGTGGGCGTCGATGCCCGCCTTGGCCAAGGCCTTGGTGAGGTTGTCGACCGTGCGCTTGGTGCGGCAGAACACCACCGTCATGGCCGGGCTCTCGTGCGTCAACAGGTGCACCAGCAGCCGCGACTTGTCCCACGCCTCCACCGACAGGTAGGACTGCTTGACCTGCTGCACGGTGAGGCTCTTCGCCAGTGTCACGAGCTTGGCGGGATCGCGCATGTACGTCCGCGCCAGACGCTCGATCTCCGGCGAGATGGTGGCCGAGACGAAGATCGTTTGCGGCTTGCCCGGCAGCCCGCCCAGGATCTTCCGGATGTCGTCGCGGAAGCCGATGTCGAGCATGCGGTCCACCTCGTCGAGGACCGCGATGCGCACGTGGTCGTAGGGCAGGTAGCGCCTCTGGTGCATGTCCATGACGCGACCGGGCGTGCCGACGATGATCCCCGGCTTGCGGCGCAGCTTCTCCACTTGGCTCTTGATGGGCTGGCCGCCGTAGATCGCCACCGTCTCGATGCCGTTCTTCCCCGCGAGGCTCGTGAACTCGTCGCGGACCTGGATGGCGAGTTCACGGGTCGGAACGAGCACCAGCGCCGCCAAGGCGTCGGTAGGCTCCAGCAGGTGCAGGATGGGCAGGGCGAACGCTGCCGTCTTGCCGGTGCCGGTCTTCGCCTGTCCAAGGACGTCGCGTCCCGCGAGGGCGAGTGGAATCAGGTCGCTTTGGATGTGGGTCGGATGGGCGAATCCCATCGCGTCCACGGCGCGGACCAGACCCTCCCGGAGTCCGAACTCCGAGAACGTGCGTGTCGTGTCGAATGTGTCCTTCATGCAGACCAAGGTCCGCCGGCCGGGCAGGCATGGACCATCAGCCCGATGCGCTCGCGTCGTCGTTGGTCGTCCTTCCCCGGCGCCGCAGCACACGGCGGGGGGGGGCGAAGGCCATCGACGGCGAGGGCGCGACGTTCCGGTGGACCAGGCCCGCCAGGTGACGGGAATGCCTCTCCAAGGGCGTTGGGTTCCGCGGCGTCCCCCAAAGGGACCGGGATCCGAGAACCACCGCTTATGGTACGGCGGCTCTCGGGCCGATACAACAGGAGCAACCGGCGAGGATTCTCTCCCGCGCCGGTGACCGCCATGCGCGACACCAGCACCATTACCGTCAATCTCTCGGCCATCGATCGCAACATGGCGGTCCTGCGGAGCATCGTGGGACCGGATTGCGGTCTCTGTCCCATCGTCAAGGCGGACGCCTACGGCCTCGGCGCGGCCCGCGTCGGGAAGCGGCTGGTACAGGCCGGCGCCGACATGCTCGCGGTGTACTCGCCCGAGCAGGCGTCGGCGCTGACGCGGGCCGCGATCTCGTGTCCGGTGCTGGTGCTCATGCCGATCGCCGAGGTCGGCCGCACCGACGAGCTCTACCGGTGGCTGGTCTCCGGGCAGCTCCACCTCACGGTCCACGACGCCGAGCACCTGGCGGCGCTGCATCGCCTGGCCGAGCAGTACGGCGCGGTGCTTCCCCTGCATGTCGAGGTCGATTCCGGGCTGAGCCGAGGCGGGTCGCGTCCGGAGGATGCGACGCGCATGATCGAGCGCATCGCCTCGACGCGTTGGCTCCGACTTGCGGGCGTGTTCACCCACTTCTCGCACAGCCGCACCGACCCCGAGCGCACGCAACGGCAGCTCGACGTGTTCGACGCCATGCTCGAGGCGTGCGCCTCGGCGGTGCCAGCCGATTGCACGATTCATGTCGCGAGCACGCACTCGCTGCTTCGGCATCCCCGCTTCCACCGCGCGATGGTCCGATTCGGGCTGGCGTGGGCCGGCTACGGCATGGAGGACCTCGAGGGCGGCGAGATCATCGTCGAAGGCGAGCAGCTCGAGCCGGCCGTCACGTGGTCGAGCCGCATCGTGCAGGTCAAGGAGATCGAGGCGGGCACCTCCGTCGGCTACGGCGGACTGTGGACGGCAACGCGGCGCACAGTGCTCGGCTTGGTTCCCGTCGGCTATGCGGACGGCTTCCCGCCGACGACCGCCGCCGGCCGAGGCAAGCCGCCGGCCAAGGTCGCGGTGGTGCTCAACCTGCCGGCGGGAACGGTTCGGCACTACGCGTCCGTGGTCGGCGCGGTGAACATGGATCAGATCTCGATCGACCTCACGGATGTCATGGACCTGGGCGGCGGCCCGTCGCTCCGGGTCGGGGTCGGCACGACCGTCGAGATCGTCTCGCCAGATCGTCGGGCGCCAAACCATCTTCCGAAGCTCGCCGGGATGGCCGGGTCCATTCCCCACGACCTGCTCTGTCGGCTTGGTCACTCCATCCGGCGCCAGTACGTCAGCGACGCGGCGCAACCGGGTGCCGTGCGCCGAACGACCGCGGTCGCGGGATAGGGTCGAGAACTTTCGCGGTTCCGGGCGTTGGTGCCAATCGGCGCGGTCCGCGTCGAACCCGGTTGGTGTGGAGCGGTTCCCCGCCGTACGCTCAACCCATGGCGATGCGCGTCGAGGCGATCGTGGCGGGAGCCGGTCCGGCCGGCAGTCTCGCTGCCATGCTGCTCGCGCGACGCGGTTGGCAGGTCCTGCTCGTGGATCGCGGCCCCGCGGGGCGCCGGAAGACGTGCGGTCACTGCCTCGGTCCCCGGGCGGTTCCCCTGCTGCGACGGCACGGCTTGCTTGCGGCGGTACAGGCGATCGCCGAGGGCTTCACGCGTCGCCTTTCGGTCCGAGCGGACGGACGACGGCTGATCGACACGCCAATCGATCTCGATTCCTCGTCGGTGAAGGAGCGAGGTGGCGGGTTGGTGGTCGATCGGCGCCGGCTTGATCCGCTGCTTCAGGAGGCCGCGGTCGCCGCCGGGGTCGAGTACGTGTGTCCGGGTGTGGTGGTCGAGCCGCGCCTCGGCGACTCGTTGGGCTCGGGCGTGCGGGTGAACGTGCGGACGCCCGGCCGCGCCATCGCCGTCGAGGCACGTCTCCTGGTTGCCGCGGATGGCGTCGGCAGCGGCGTGGCGCGGGCACTCGGGTGGGCGAACGCAGCGTGCGCCGGGCGCCGATTCGGCGTGTCGTTCCAATGTGCCGGGGAGACCGTTCCGACCAGCGCGTTGCCCCCCGGCACGGTGTCCATGCGCCTGCGCAAGGAGGGCTACCTCGGTCTCGTGCGCCAGAACGACTGGGTGCATGCCGCGGCGCTGCTGCGGCCTGGCGTCGAACTCGAACCGGCCCTGCGGGCGTTCGCGTCTGACGCGGAGTGGCTTCCGTCGCCCACGCGCGGATGCTCCTCCCTTGCCGGCACCGGCCCGCTGCCGTGGCATGCGACACGGATGGCCGCAGCCGGATGTGCGCTTGTCGGCGATGCGGCGGGCTACGCCGAACCGTTCACCGGGGAGGGGATGACCTGGGCCTTGGAGTCGGCGGAGCTCCTGGTCGGTGCGATCCCCGAGCGGGCGTCCGAGCGCCGATTCGACACCACGGCGGCCGCGAGGTACGTCGAACGATGGCAGGCGACGATCGGCGCCGGGCAGCGGCGCTGCCGGTGGCTGGCACAGGCGCTCGATCGACCATGGCTCATCGCGGGTGTGGCCGCCGCGTGCCGGGGATTCCCGCCCTTGGCCGGCCAATTGGTGCGAAGCGTGGTGTGCGCATGAGCCTCCTTGCTGTCGGCACGGGCCAGGACTCCGAACGTGGAGCGCCGCCTGCTCGGCCGCGACTCCTCGGGCTGGGACTCGGTCTGCCCCCAGGCTCGGTGTCCCAAGACGAGATCGCCGGACGGTTGGCCGCACTGTGGAATCTGCGCGGGTCGGAGCTGGACCGGTGGCATCGGATCATCGCCGGTGCCGGCATCGAGCGTCGCTCGGTGGCCCGGCCGATCGAGGAGGTGATCCACCTGTCCACCGCGCAGCGCATGGGCCTCTTCGAACTCGACGCGCCGCCATTGGCGGCGGAGGCATGTCGCGCCGCGCTCCGCCGAACCGGCGTCGACGTCGCTTCGGTCACCGACCTGGTCGTGGTGAGCTGCACCGGCTTCTCGGCGCCGGGCATCGATGTCGAACTCGTGGATGCGCTCGGTCTCCAGCCAACGGTACGGCGGCTCCAAGTCGGATACATGGGCTGCTTCGGGGCCATCACCGGGCTGCGGGCCGCCGCGGGAGCGTGCGCCGCCGATCCGAGTGCCGTCGCGCTCCTCGTGTGCATCGAGCTGTGCGGACTGCACGTGCGCCAGGACACCTCGCCGCAGAACCTCGTCGCCTCCGCGATCTTCGGCGACGGCGCCGCGGCCGCGATCGTGTCGGGGAGCCGGTCTCCGGTGCTGGCCGACGACTTCGTGCGTC
This sequence comes from Phycisphaerales bacterium, assembly GCA_020427695.1. Lineage (GTDB taxonomy): Bacteria > Planctomycetota > Phycisphaerae > Phycisphaerales > SM1A02 > JAGQOG01. Next base: position 2,900 of record JAGQOG010000259.1, on the reverse strand, counting down.
GCCGATCGTTGGACCTCGGCATCGGCAGAGGGGCATCCATGCTCCTTCCGGGACGCCGAGATCGCATGACGTGGCGCATCACCGACGAGGGCTTCGCCATGACCTTGGCGCGACAGGTGCCCGATCTCCTCCGCACGTCGATCGGCGACCTCGCGGGGCCCGTCGATCCGGCGCGGCAACGGCTGGCGGTGCATCCCGGCGGTGCGGCCGTGCTTGACGCGGTCGACGCCGGTCTCGCACTTGGTGGCGGGGCGGGCATCGACGCGGCGCGAGGCGTCCTGCGCGAACTGGGAAACCTGTCCTCTCCCAGCGTCCTCTTCGTGCTGGACCGAATCCTCCGCGGCGAAAGCGGGCTGCCGGTCCAGCTCATGGCGTTCGGCCCGGGTCTCACCATCGAAACGCTCGATCTGCATCCGGCGCGACACCGGGCTCAAGTCATGCCCCGCACGGACCGATGATCCAATGCCTTCGCCGCGACGCGGACAGCGACCGGAAGTCGAGCGTCAGCCGCTTCCATCGCGACTTCCGCCCCGGCGTCGGCAACAAGCCATCTCGACGACGCTCCGCACGGACGCGGAGCGTCGTCGCGCGCCAAAGGGTGCCACGGCCTTCCAGGCCGTGCGCGTCGTGCACCACAGTCCTCCAGGCCGCGCCAATCACAGAAGGCGACTGCGCACCGCCAAACTGGCGGTCGCACCCTCGGCCACTTCGTTCGGATCCCTATCATGCCACCATGTCCACGCACGCCAACTCGGGCGGCACGACCGCGGCACCAACGGTCCCGAACACGCCCCCCATGCGGGTCGGGGTCGTCAGCTATCTCAACACGCTTCCGTTGATCGACGGTCTCGATGATCTCGATGGCCTGGAGCTGCGGCGCCTGGTGCCGAGCCTGCTGGCCGACGCCTTGGCGGCAGGGGATGTGGACGTCGCCCTGTGCTCGAGCATCGACTACCTGCGCAGCGCCGTCCCGCTCGCCCTGGTTCCGGTCGGGATGCTCGGCTCCCACGGCGAGACGCTGACGGTTCGACTGTATTCCCAGCGACCGATCGCCGAGCTGGCGGAGGTCCACTGCGACACGGACAGTCACACGTCGGTGGCGCTTCTCCAGATCGTGCTGAACGAGCGCTACGGCGTGCGGCCCCGGATCGTCGACTACAACGCCCGCGAGCGCACCGCTCAGCACCGCGTGCTCGAGGAACCGGAGGCCATGCTCCTGATCGGCGACAAGGTCGTCGTCGACTCGCCGCCGGCCGTGCGCTATCCGCATCAGCTCGACTTGGGGGCCGAATGGCTCGCGCTGACCGGGCTTCCGTTCGTCTTCGCCGTATGGATGGCCCGTCGCGATGCCGACCCGGCGACGGTGCGGGCGATCGCCGCGGTTCTCGACCGCCAGCGACGCCACAACCGCGAGCGACTCGACACGATCGTGCACCGCCGAGCCGCCACCCGTTCCTGGCCCCGCGACCTCGCCGACCGCTACCTCAAGCAGCATCTTCGATTCGATCTCGACGAGGAGGCGCGGCGCGGACTCGAGCTCTTCCATCGGAAGGCGCACGCCGCCGGCCTGGCCGCCGACCTGCGGCCGCTCGAGTCGTTCCCGCTCTCGGTCTGATCTCGGCATGCCGCGCGCCGCCCGCTACTCGCTCCCCGCGCTCCGCGACCTGAGGCGACAGCTCCAATATGCGCCGGCCGAGACCCGGCAGCGTCAGATGAACGCCGCCGAGGCACTGGTGGCGGAGGTCGATCCCGAGACGACGTACCCGGACGATTTCGTGCTGTGGCGAATCACCGGCTATCGCCGCGACAGCGCCGCGAACCCCGTGACCTTCCCCGGGGATCGACTCCTCGGCGACCTCGTGACCTTGGTGCAGGAGATCAGCGACAGTCTCCATCTCGAGCCCAACGAACGGGCCGGCGGGGCGGTGCCCGTCGAGGCGGCAGCGGAGGCGCTGGGCGTCTCGCTCCGCACGCTCCAGCGCTACCGTCGGCTCGGCCTGCTCTGTCACGTGATCGACTTTCCCGACGGGCGGCGTCTCGGCTGCTTCGCAACCTCGCTGGACCAATTCCGTGCTCGGGAGCCCGTCCGTGTGCGCTCCGCGGCGTCGTTCACGCGCCTGGCCGAGGCGGATCGGCGTGCGATCGTTTCCGAGGCGAGGGAGCTCAAGGCGCGGGGCATCGAGGCCCTCGGGCGGGTGGCGAGCATGCTGGCGGAACGCCACGAGCGCTCGCCCGAAACGGTGCGACTCGTACTGCGACGGCATGACGCGCAGGCCGAGCGCCCCGTCTTCCGCGCCCGTCCGGTGTTCGGCGCGCGGTCGAAGCGTCTGGCCGAGCGGGCGTGGCGCTTGGGCGTGCCGCTCTCGCGGATTGCCGAACGGATCGGTCGCTCCGAGCCGGCGGTGCATCGACACATCCTGGTCTGGCGCCGGGATCTCCTGGCGGCGCTGACGCTGGACTGGATCGATCTGCCCACGTTCGCTCACCCGGAAGCGGAGGAGGTGATCCTCGCCGCCCCGTCCGCATGCCGCCGATTGGAACGGCTCTTCCGCGGCGGCGACGCGGTCGCGGTTCTCGAGTTCGTTCCGGGCGAGGCGCCGGATGAGGAGTCGGTCGACGCCATGCTCGCGGCGTTCAACCTGCTCAAGTGCCGCGCTGCGGAGCGCATTCGGGCCTTGTCGGGCCGGAACGCTGCGACGGCGGAAGCAGTCGATGAGGCAGAAACCGATCTGCGCTGGGCAGCGCTCCTCAAGCACCGCCTGGTCGTCCTCCACCTGCCGATCGCGTGGCGCCGAATCGAAGCCCAGGGCGGACAGCCGATGCTGCGCCGCGTGGCCGACGAGATCGCGATGCTGGTGCCGCTTGCCGTACGGATCCTGGCCGCGACGGTGGAGCGTGCC
>JAGQOG010000258.1 GCA_020427695.1 Phycisphaerales bacterium | reverse complement strand
GCCCCGGGCGATGAGCCGGGCGGCGAGCTGCGTGTTTCCCTGTCGCGTCTTTCGTTTGCTCATGCTTACGAGCACGATGCCGTTGCTGGGAACAAGTTTGTGGTTGTCTTTCAGTGTCGCCGCGCCGAAGCTGGCGTCCGGGTCGCCCCACCAGACGTTCACCGCGCCGGCGAAGTCGGGATGGAAGGTGTAGATCGCGGTCGTGAGCAGCGTCTCCTCGCGGCGAGCCGGCCAGTACAGCGGATTCAGGGTCACGCCGCCGTAGATCCAGCAGGTCGTATCCCGGGTGTACAGCGTGTTGGGCAGGGGCGGAAGCAGGTACTCGGTGACGCCGGCGGCCTCGCGAGCCATCTCGAGGTACGGCGTGGCGAACTCCTCGGGGAGATCGCGCGCCGAGAGCCCTCCGACCATCGTTTCGGCCAGGCGGCGGGCATCGAGGCTTTCGAGATAGCTGCGGGTGTCCTCGACGAGTCCGAGTCCGACCTCGTTGGCGACGATCTGCCGATCGAGGAGCCACGCCCGCGCCTCGGGAATCTCAAGGGTACGGGCCAGCGCATCGTGCAGCTCGACGACGTCGACGCCCCGGTCGCGCAACTTCTGGCAGAAGTCGGCGTGGTCGCGCTTGGCGCTCTCCACCCAGAGCACGTCGTCGAACAGCAGCTCGTCGCAGTTGCGCGGCGTGAGCCGCTCGTGCGCACGCCCCGGCGCACAGACGAGGACCTTGCGGAGCCGACCGACCTCGGAGTGCACGCCGTAGGGCGACGCTGATGGGCTGGACATCGTCTCTCTCCCTGCCAAAGGGGCGGATGGTACCCGAAGGGAGAGGTCGGCTCCCCGTGCCGGCGTTGAGAAGGGCCGCATCCCGATCGAGCGGTCGGCGTCGACGGGGAACGACCGACGAGGCGATGTTCACAAGCGCGAGCGGTGATCGGCACTCCACGCACCGGCGCCGAGCACGAGCACGACGGCGCAAGCGGCGAACACCACGATCGGCAGGGCCAGGGGCGGCTCCATCGACCCCGGCCATTCGGTGATCACGAGCTTGCTGTACGCGGCGACGATCATCGCGACGGCGCCGAGCACAGCACCGACGCGGGCGTAGTAGCCGAAGCCCAGGGACAGGCCCGCCGCCACCATCACCAAGGGCGCGACGTAGTAGTTCACGCCGGGCAACGGGATGCTCGCGCGTTCCAGAATCTGCATGAGCGGCGTCATGCCGGTGAGATGGAACGCGCCGAACACGGTCAGCGGCAGCGCCGCGATCAGGCGCGGCACGATGAGCCACTTCGCGGGAGTGGTCCGACGGATCGAGGCGGGGATGGTTCCGGCCATGGGTGGGGATGCTCCTTCGAGAGGAAGGGATCGGGAGTAGTCTTGGCAGCGTCCACTCGAGCACGCGCGGCGAATTGCGTCCACCTCGACCATCGACTCCCGACGACTCATCACGCGGGGTTTGCCAGTGCCGGGGCTTCGCTCCGCCGCCGGGCGTCACTCCGCGATGGGCTTGGTCGGGATCGCTTCGTACGGGTCGGCGTGCGCGAGCTGGGGCGTTCTTCCCTTGGTTCCGGGCATGATCTCGAAGCGCGGATCGAAGTCGACCATGGTCGAGGCGAGCCGGGCCAGGATGCCAACGTCACCTTGCACCCTGGCGGTTCCGTCCTTGATCTGCGCCTCGAGCGTCTTGGCGCCCATCATCGTCTGCTCGAGGTCCGAGCGGTTGATGGTCAGCGTCAGGTCCGGCTTCTCGGCCAGGTGGCCCCTGATGTTGGTGAGGGTGGCGTTCTCGAGCTCGATGAGGAAGGTCTCGCCGTTGTCCGGCGTGACGAGGTTGATGGTGAACCGCATGTCCTCCGCCTTGCGGCTGTCCATCCGGATGCCGAGGAAGTTCAGGAACAGCTCGGTGGACATCGCCCGGATGACGTCGGGGCTGGTGGTGCTGGCCGTCTCGCCCTGCGGAATGCCGGAGCGGAGCTCGTACGCGGCCGCGAGGAACGCGTTGCGCAGGCCGGGATTCTCCTGCTGATAGCCGACCTGCTCGAACACGTCGGCAAGCAGGTCCTTGGCCTCCTCGTGCTCCGGGTCGGCCTGCACAAGCTTGTTGAGGATCTCCTGGGCCAACAGGTACCGTCCTTGGTCGTGGAGCTGGCGGCCGCGGGAGAGGATGGCGTCGGCGCCGCCCATCATCTCGACGAAGAGTGCGGCGGACTCCCGCTGCGGGAGGGGAATCAGGCTCACGGGGTTGCAGTCCCAGAAGCCCAGGTAGCGCTGGATGACGCCGCGACTGTTGTGCTCGGGACTGCCGTGGTAGCCGCGGCAGTGCCACTGCTCCTGCAGGCCCCGCGGAAGCTCGTACACGTTGTGGATCTCGTTGATCGTGACGCCCTGGTTGGCGAGGTGGAGCACCTGGTTGTTCATGTGGGCATAGAGATCGCGCTGGCTCCGCAACACCTCCTGGATCCGGGCGTTCCCCCACCGCGGCCAGTGGTGCGAGGCGAACATCACGTCGGCCTCGAGCCCGAAGCGGTAGAGCGCCTCCCCGATGTACTTCGACCAGTTGAGGGGATCGCGAACGGGAGCGCCGCGCAGCGTGTAGATGTTGTGCAGCGACGCGATGACGTTCTCCGCCATCCAAAGGGCCTTCATCTCCGGGATGTACGTGTTCATCTCCCGAGGCGCTTCGGTGTTGGGGGTGTTCTGGAAGACCATGCGGACGCCGTCGACCTCGAACTCCTCGATCGGCGCCTTGACCAGGCGGGTGGGCGCGATCAGTCCCACGGTTCCGGCGGACACGTTCTGGCCGAGTCCCTGGCCGACGTAGCCGTGGGGGCTGACTGGCAGAAGAAGCCCGTACTGGTAGAACAGCCGGCGGTTCATCGCATTGCCGGCGTACACGTTCTCCGAGATCGTGTGATCCATGAAGTCGAACGGAGCGATCACGGGAATGCGCCCCGAGCGCACGTCATCCTCGGCGACGATGCCGCGCACGCCGCCCCAGTGGTCGACGTGGGTGTGCGAATAGATGACCGCCGACACGGGAAGCCCCTCGCCGACATGCTGCTGGAACAGCGCCCAGGCCGCCCGCACCACCTCGGCGCTGACGAGGGGGTCGATGACGATCCAGCCGCTCCGTCCGCGCACGAACGTGATGTCTGACAGATCGAAGCCGCGGACCTGGTAGATGCCCGGAACGACCTCGTAGAGCCCGTAGTTGTTGTTGAGCCTGGACTGGCGAAGGAGCGACGGATGGATGCTGTCGAACTCCTCCTGCTGGTCCAGGAACTGGAACTCCTCCATGTTCCAGGCCACATGGCCACCGTCGGCCATGATCCTCATCTCCTTCATGGGGGCGAGGAACCCTCGCTTCTGCTCCTCGAAGTCCCGGGTGTCGGCGAATGGAAGCCGGTTCTTGGCCTGCTTCAGGACCTCGATCGTGTGGGTCGAGGGCGCCTTGCCCTTGGGGTGGAAGTGGCCCTCCAGCGGAGCCGCCTGGTCCGCCCGCGCGATGCCCTCGCCGAGAAGGAAGTGTCCGGCCAGCCCGAGAAGGGGAATGGACTGCACGAACTGGCGCCTGGTGGTCATTGCTCCCTCCGCCTTTCGGGTTGCGCTGTTGGATGTGCGCCGTTCGGTGTGATTTCGTGCTGCCGCAGTGGATCCGAGCGCCGGCGGCGATCGTCGTTTCGCCGGGTTTCCGGCGGCGGCGGGACGGCATGCTACCAAGGGCCGGGCACCGGCTGCAGGCGTCGGCCGGCGACGCACGGTCGGTTCGGGGATCGCACACCGAGGCGGGTCGGCGCAACCGGTCAATTGCCGGCGGGAACCGGCAATCCGCGGCGAATCTGCTGCGAGAAGTCGTCGGCATTCCCGGCGGCGTGCGCGGCCGCGTTGATGTGCGAACGCTCCCGCAGCTCGTCGAATTCGAGGCTGTTGTCGATGATCCCCAGGTGGAAGAGGTAGCGGTCGATCAGGCCGTTGAGGAGGTGGGACAGTCTGAACCGGCGGTGCGGACCGCCGAGCGAGCGTGCGTAGCGGATGATGTTCACCGTGCAGCTGTTGCTGAGCAGGTGGTACCACTCCGGACGGTCGGCCAGCTCGTTGATGCGCTCGAGGTAGATGCGGAACAGGGCCCGGGCCGCCTCGGGGGTGGCGCGGACGTGGTACAGGAAGACCTCCTCGCCGCGGAAGTCGGTGCGCACCCGGACCAGGTCCCGTTCGTCCCCCACGACATAGATCAGCTCGAACTGTTTGAACATGGAAGCCAACGGATCGAACCCCTCCCCGATCTCGGGGCGGGTCTCGATGGATATGCACACCGGAAGCGATCCGTCGTCGAAGTTGAAGCTGAGGAAGGTGTGGCCGACCGGTCCGGGCATGAAGTACGAGATGAAGAGGTCGATCGACACGAGGTGGGACAGGTCCACGTCGCGCTCCTCGTAGTGCACGTCGAAGTCGTCGCGGGAGCGAAACTCGAAGTGCCGGACGTTGAGCAGCCGGACCCGGTCGCCGTCGACGATCGCCCGCGGAAGAACCGCGACTTCGGGCCGCCATGGGCGGTCGTTCGAAGGCGGGATCATGAGCCACCAGCCGAGCACCGCCGCGAACACCGCGACGAACGCCCACCGCCAGCGGCGTTGCGGCAGCACCCAGAGGGCGAACACCGAGAAGACGCCGACGGCAGCCGCCAGGCTCAGGCGCAGCCACCAAGCCGGCAGGTTCGAGTAGTAGATCGCCGCAACGGTCCACGCGACGAGCAGGACCTGGCCGAGGCGCACGAGGCCAAGGATGCAGCCACCGACGAGCCGGCGAAGCGGTCCCCGGGGGCGTGAGGGCGTAACGGCTACCGCGGGAGTCGTGCGCGCGTGCATGCTCGATGTCGCTCTGGGAGAGGCGGTGGCCAGCCCGTGGTTTCGCCGGCCATCATAGCGGCCGACCCGCGAGCGGGCCGCGCGTTCCGGCGGCGCGTCCGGGAACCGCTCCGGGCCGTCGGCCGCGGTTCGGGCTCGCCCCTGATCCAGCGCAAACGACACGCGCGGTGTGCGATCCCCGCGCGTGCCGCCAAAGGAGCTTCCGCTCTGCGCGTCCGCTCAGGACCAGTTGCCCAGGAGAACCCCAAGATCGGCGCCGTCAACGGTGCCGTTGCTGTCCAGGTCTGCCGTCGCGTTGTCCGTCCCCCAGGCGCTCAGGAGAAGCCCGAGGTCGGCGCCGTCCACGTCGCCATCCCCGTCGAGGTCGCCGGGCGTGCCTTCATCGACCG
>JAGQOG010000257.1 GCA_020427695.1 Phycisphaerales bacterium | reverse complement strand
CGCGCGACGACGATGGGGGAATCGAGGAGCACGACGATGTTTGACAAGATTCGAAATGCCGCCGGACTGGCCGGGCTGGTCAAGGACCTTCCCCGCATTCGGGCCCGCATGGAGGAGGTCAAGCGCGACCTCGAGCGCCGAACGGTGGATGCCGAGGCGGGCGGCGGCGCGGTCCGTGCGGTGGCGAACGGGAAACTCCGCATTCTCTCGGTCGAGTTCAACCGCGCGATGCTCTCGGGTCTGGTGGGCACCGGTCGCGAAGAGGATCTTCAACTCGCCGAGGACCTCATCGCGGCGGCCGTCAACGCCGCCCTCGAGCGGGCCCAGGAGATGGTGGCCGCCGAGCTCCACGCGGCCGCGGAGGAGCTCAACATCCCGATGCCGCCCGGCGGAATCGCCGAGTTGCTCGCGTAGGCGCCAGACCGGCCCCGTTCGCCGGATCGACGAACCGGGCACCGCCCGGACCCGCGGAACCGCCGCCATCGGACACATCCACCACGGAGACGCGCGATGCCTGCCTATCCCGAGTCGGTCGATCGCCTGATCGCGGCCTTCGCCACGCTGCCGGGCATCGGTCGCCGCAGCGCCGAGCGGCTCGCGTTCCACATTCTCAAGTCCTCCACGGACGAGGCGATGCGGCTCGCCAAGGCCGTCGAGGACGTCAAACGCAAGGTGCGCCACTGCGGCATTTGCTTCAACCTCGCCGATCGCGATCCCTGCGCGATCTGCGCCGACGAACGACGCGACGCCTCCACCGTTCTGGTGGTGGAGCAGCCCAAGGACCTCATCACGCTGGAACAGACGGGCATGTACCGCGGCGTGTACCACGTGCTGCTCGGACGCCTCGATCCCCTGGACGGAGTCGGTCCGGACAATCTGACCTTCGCCCAACTGCTCAAGCGCATCGACGATCCGTCGTCGAACTGTCGCTCCGTGCGGGTGGCCGAGGTCATCCTCGGGCTGAACCCGGACATGGAAGGCGACACCACGGCGCTGCACCTGGCCGAACTGCTGTCGACGCGGCCGGTGCGGGTGACGCGTCTGGCCCGCGGCCTGCCGAGCGGGTCGCAGATCGAGTATGCCAGCAAGGCCGTCCTGGCCGACGCGATCCAGGGTCGGCAGGGAATGGGCGATCGGGGCGGGGACGACGTGGTCGGCGAGGCCAACACGGAGTGATCGCGGGGCCCGACCGGGTCCGCTACCGGTCGTCGGTCCGGCCCAGCGTCGCCTGCGCGAGATGCTCCGCCTCCGGTCCCTCGGGCTCGTCGCCCTGGATGTATTCGTGCGGGCGGTAGAAGTAGCCGACGACAATGAAGACCACCGCGGCCACGGCCATGAAGACCGTGAAGAACCAGTAGTAGTCCGCACCCTCGAGCGTGGAGTTTCCCTTCTCGTCCATTGTGAATCGATTGACGAGGGCGGTGAAGGCGTTGCCGGCCGAGACCGACAGCAGGTAGAGGCTCATGATCAGCGACTTCATCTGCGGCGGCGCCTGCGTGTAGCTGAACTCGAGGCAGGTGATCGAGACCATGACCTCGGCCGCCGTCAGCAGCACGTACGCGAGGATCTGCCACACGATGTTCGGGGTGAGCCCCTGCGTGATCCAGGTCTCGATGAGACCGGAAATGCCGAACGCGGCCACGGTCACGAAGAAGCCGATCGAGATCTTCCGGATCGGGGTCAGCGGGAAGACCTTGTTGATGACCGGGTAGACGACGTAGCTGAACAGGGGGATGAAGATCAGGATGAGGAGGGGGTTGACCGCCTGGATTTGGCTCTCCAGCCAGTTCACGCCGAGGAAGTTCCGGTCCATCTTGTCCGCCTGGAGCACCCAGGCGCTTCCGGACTGGTCGTACAGCGACCAGAATACGGCCACGAAGATGTAGATCGGGATGAGCTTCAGGATCGTCCGGAGTCCGTCGCCCGTGAAGGTCTCGCGAAGGTACGCCCACCCGCGCGGCTGGATGTGCACGAACTTGTAGCGCCCGAGCCAGAAGATGAGGGTCGCGATGCCCATCAGGATGCCGGGCACGCCGAACGCCCAGCCCGGGCCGTAGTTCGCCAGCAGGTACGGCGTGAGCAGCGTCGAGAAGAACGATCCGAAGTTGATGCTGAAGTAGAACCAGCCGAAGACCTTCGAGATCAGGTGCTTGTTCCGCGGGCCGAACTGGTCGCCGACGTTCGCCGATACGCACGGCTTGATGCCGCCCGATCCCACGGCGATCAGGATGAGACCGAGCAGCAGGAACGTCCTGGGTTCGAACGTGGCCTGGAGCGCCGCCGACGGCAGGTCGATGAGCGCCAGGGCGAGGTGACCCAAGCAGTACACGATCGACAGCAGGAGGATCGTCAGGTACTTGCCGAGGATGGCGTCGGCAAGAATCGCACCCAGGACGGGGAAGAAGTAGGCGCTGGCCACGAACCAGCCCATGCCTTCTCGGGCCTCGGTCTCGGTGAAGAACTGGGGGTTCCCCATCGAGTCCATGAGGTACTTGGTCATGAAGACCACCAGGATGGTCTTCATGCCGTAGAAGCTGAACCGCTCCGCTGCCTCGTTGCCGACGATGTACGGGATGCCCGAGGGCATCGTCTCGATGGGAGCGGGCTTGGTCAGGTACTTGCTCATGACGATCTCCGGGGTGGCGGTGGCAGTGTACCGTGTCGCGGAAGCGGCCATCCTCGCGAACGGGCGGCAGGTGCCGGCGACATGCTGCGATCGGAGGGGGTCCGCCGTACGATGGGGGTCGCCTCCCCTGTACCCACTCGAACCCATGCGATTCGACACCTCCCAACAGATGCGACTCGGCCAGCAGATGCGGCTGGCCCCGCGCATGATCCAGTCGATGGAGATCCTGCAGCTCTCGCTGCTGGCCCTCCAGGAACGGATCGACCAGGAGCTCGAGAGCAACGTCGCGCTCGAGATCGCGGAACCCGGCGCCGACCTCCAGCAGGTTGCGGAGGAGAAGCGGGACGCGGAGCGCGAGGAGCGGCAGGGCGAGCGCGAACTCATCGTCGGGGAGCAGACGCGGGACGGCTCCGAGGACTTCGAGCGACTCAGTTCGATGGAGTCCTCCTTGGGCGACGCGCTCGACGGCGACTCGACGTGGGAGCGCCCGCGGGCCCGAAACGACGGCGAGCGGGATCGGAAGATGGACGCGATGGCGAACACGCCGTCGCGGGCGGAGAGCCTGGTCGAGCAGCTCCAGCACCAGTGGGCACTGAACGAGTTCACGCCGGAGATCGGCGAGGCGGGCAAGCGGATCATCGAGTACATCGACGACGACGGCCGTCTCGGAGCCGATCTCGAGACGATCCTCGACCAGTCGCGCGAGATCCCGGGCGTCGAATGGTCGTTGGAGCTGCTGGAGAAGGCGCTGTGGGCGGTGCAGCACACGCTCGAGCCGGCCGGCATGGCGGCGCGGAACGTGCGGGAAAGCCTGCTGCTCCAGTTGGAGGCGATCGAGGAGCAGGACTCCGACCCCGAGGAGCTGGCCGGCTGGGCCGACGTGCGCACGCTGATCGAGGATCACTTCGACGATCTGCTCCAGAACCGCCTGCCGCGCATCGAGCAGCGGAGCCACATCCCGATGGCGCGGATCTCGGCGGCCCGGGAGCGCATGCGCAAGCTCATCCTGGCGCCGGGCCGCGAACTCGTCTCCGAGTCGCCGCCGCCGATCATTCCCGATGTGATGGTCGAGTACGACGAGTCCAACGACTGCTACGTGGCGGCGCTGACGGACGGCCTGCTGCCCACGCTGCGGGTATCGCCGCAGTACGAGCAGATGGCGAAGGATCGGTCGGTGGAGAAGCCCACGCGCGAGTTCGTCGGCAACAGCGTGCGCAACGCCCAGTGGCTGATCGAGTCGATCAACCAGCGCAAGAACACGCTGCTGCGGGTGGTGAACGTGGTCCTGGCCCGGCAGCGCGACTTCTTCGACCATGGCCCGCTGCACCTCAAGCCGCTTCCGATGATCGAGGTCGCCGACCAGCTCGGCATTCACGTCGGCACGGTGAGCCGCGCCGTGGCCGACAAGTGGCTCCAGACGCCGCGCGGCGTGGTGCCGCTTCGCCGCTTCTTCTCCGGCGGAACCGAGACGGAGTCGGGCGAGGACATGAGCTGGGAGGCGGTCAAGGAGGTGGTGAAGGGGATCATCGACGCCGAGGATCCCGCCAAGCCCCTGAGCGACCAGGCCATCTCCGACGCCCTCAAGGAGAAGGGCGTGACCATTGCCCGCCGAACCGTCGTGAAGTACCGCGAGCAGCTCGGCATCCCGGCGGCCCGGATGAGGAAGAGGCATTCGTAAGGGGGGGGCGCGTGCGGCGATGCGGGCAGTTGGCGAGGGGTATCAGGTGTCGGGTATCAGGTGTCGGGTATCAGGTATCAGGGAGCGCTGTGGAGGCGTGAGGAAGGCGGGGGGTTGGGGTGCCGATCGGCCCTGGCGGACGAAGGGTTCTCAGTGGCACCGGAACGGTCGTGTGCGGTAGTCTCGGTGGCGCCCATGAACGCGCGGCGGGCCGACCCGGCTGCGCCGGGAGTCGACCCGCGGGAGGACTTGGATTCGACCAACCCAGCCAGCGCCCGATCGATCCAAGGCGCCTGATACCTGATACCTGATACCTCGGCCGTTCCCTCGCTCGCGCCATCGTCGCTGGCCTCCGCACACCCCCCGACCATGCACCTCCTCATCACCGGCGCCACCGGCCTCATTGGCCGTCGTCTCGTGATCGACCGGCTCACGCACGGCGACCAGGTGACCGTGGTTTCGCGCGACGCAGCGGCCGCGGCGAAGCTGTTCGCCGCCAGCGCCAACCCGAACGTGCGGATCGTGGAAGGCGACGTGGGCATTCCCGGCGCGTGGCAGCGTGCGGTCAACGGCGTTGATGCCGTGGTGCATCTGGCCGGCGCCGGGATCGTCGATCGCCGCTGGACCCCCGCCTACAAGGAGACGATCGTCCGCAGCCGCCTGGACGGCACACACCAGGTCGTGAATGCGATCGAGGAGGCCCGCCATCGTCCGGCGGTCTTCGTTTCCGCGTCCGCCGTCGGCTACTACGGCGATTCGGCCGACCGCGAAGTGGGCGAGTCGGCGCCGCCCGGCACCGGCTTCGGAGCGGAGCTGTGCGTGCGCTGGGAGGAGCAGGCGCTGGCGGCGGCCAAGCTGGGCGTTCGAACATGCATGCCGCGCATCGGTATCGTGCTCGACGAGCGCGGCGGTGCGCTGGCCCGAATGATCCCGCTCTTCCGCTGGGGCATGGGTGGCACCGTGGGCTCCGGCCGGCAGTACATGCCCTGGATCCACTGGCGCGACGTCATCGGCATCGTGGATCTGGCTCTGCGCGAACCCGGCTGCCGAGGACCGTTGAACACGACCGCGCCGAATCCGGTGACGAGTCGCGAGTTTGCCGAGGCCTTGGGCGCCGTCCTGGGTCGGCCGTCGCTGGTGCACATGCCGGTGAAGGCGCTGCGGATCGTCATGGGAGAAGTGGCCGAGATGCTCGCGGAAGGACAGCGCGCCGTGCCGGCAGCGGCCCTCAAGTGCGGCTACCGGTTCGTCCATCCCGAGGTGGGACGCGCCTTGCGCGCCCTGCTGGGCACCGAGCGAGTCGCGTCGGCACCCGTGCCGATTCGTCCCGCCAGCGGGACGCCACGATCCTCGACTCGATCCGCGCCGTCCAAGGCCGCAACGTCGGCGCCAGCCCCCGTGCGACCGGCGGCGGCGTCGCCGGCAGCGGGTCCCCCCAGCGGGATCAAACTGCTCGCCGTCGATGTCGATGGCACGCTCCTCCGGTCGGACGGTCGCCTGACCAGCCGCGTGGTCGAGGCCATCGCGCGGGCACGGGCGGCCGGTTGCACCGTCGTGCTGGCCACCGCGCGCTCGCCCAAGGGCATGGCCGGCATCGTGACGCGGGCCGAACTGTCCTCCCCGATCATCAACTTCAACGGCGCGCTCATCTGGAACCCGGTGGACGAGCGGAGCCTGTTCCACGAGGCGCTCCCCGGCGACGTCGCGCGGGCGGTGGTGGAGGCTGCGCGTCGGCTTCACCCCCCGGTCGTGGTCGAGATCGATGTGCTCGACCGCTGCTTCGCCGACCGCATCGATCCGCGTTTTCCACCCGGATCGCTGCGCCTCGCGCATCCCGATTCGATCGGGCCGCTCGATCGCGTTCTCTCGTCCCCGGTCAGCAAGGTGAACCTGGTTGGCGCGCCCGAGGCGCTGAGCCGGATCGCCGACATGGTGCGGTCCCGGTTCTGGCGCCACGGCCAGGTGACGCTCTTCCACACGCACCCGTCGCTCATCCAGGTCCTCGCGCCCCGGGTTGACAAGGGCATCGCGCTTCAGCGCATTGCGCGGCGCATCGGCGCCGCGCGGGAGCAGGTCGCGGCGATCGGCGATGCGAGCAACGACCTGGGCATGATCGAGTGGGCCGGGCTCGGTCTCGCGGTGGCCAACGCCGCGCCCGAGGTCCGCGCACTGGCGAATGCAGTCGTTCCCTCCAACGACGAGAACGGCGTTGCCATCGCGGTGGAGCGGCACGTGCTCGCGGCGGCGCCGCGTGCCGCCGCTCCCGCCCCCGAACGCCCGTCCTTTCCCGTACCATGACCGCCATGCTCAAGATCTGGCTTGACGGCGCGTTGGTGGCGAAGGACGAGGCGAAGGTGTCCGTCTACGACCATGGCGTGCTGTACGGCGACGGCTGCTTCGAGGGGATCCGGGCGTACAACGGTCGGGTGTTCAAGCTCGGTGCCCACCTCGATCGCCTCTGGTGCTCGGCGGCGAAGATCCGGCTGACGCCGCCGTACTCCAAGGAGGCGATCGCCAAGGCGATCCGCGACACGCTCGATGCGAACGGGCTCAGGAACGCGTACATCCGCCTGGTGTTCACGCGCGGGATCGGCACCTTGGGCCTGCATCCGTTCCGTTGCCCGAAGCCGGGCACGTTCGTGATCGCCGACCGGATCCAGCTCTATCCGGAGGAGCTGTACGAGAAGGGAATGAAGGTCATTGTCGCCCAGCGGCCGCGGATACCCGTCGCGTGTCTGGATCCGGCGATCAAGAGCCTGAACTACCTCAACAACATCCTGGCCAAGATCGAGGCGATCGACGCCGACGTGCTCGAAGCCATCATGCTCAACGTGGACGGCTTCGTGGCGGAGTGCACGGGCGACAACGTCTTCGCGGTCAAGAACGGCGAGATCTTCACGCCTCCAGCCGAGGCCGGCATCCTGCGCGGCGTGACCCGCGGCTTCGTGATGAACGAGCTGGCCCCCGCCCTCGGCATCCGCGTGAAGGAGCGCATGTTCCGGCTGCCCGAACTCCTGGCGGCGGACGAGGTGTTCCTTACCGGCACCGCGGCGGAGATCATCGGTGTGAGCCAAGTGGACGACCACGCGATCGGAAGCGGCTCCGTGGGGCCGGTGACCACGAAGCTCATGCACGAGTTCCGCAAGCGGATCGAGGCAGGGGCGCCGGAGGATTGAAGGATCAGGGATCAGGTGGGGCGACCGTTGGATGCACGGGCCTCGATCGCGCCTGGAGACGCTCGGCGGGCCGACCCGGCTGCGCCGGAAGTCGACCCGCGGGAGATTGGATTCGACCCAACCAGCCGGCGCCGGATCAATCCCAAGCGGCTGATACCTGATACCCCTCCGTCCATTCGGGCAACCCGGCACGCCGCGTCCCCAACAATCCCACGCCCACCCAGCGCTCGCTGATACCTGATACCCCCTCCGTCTCCTGGCCCCGGTCGCCGTCATCCCCGTACTCCGTTCATACGCCCCCCATGCGCTGCACGTCCTGCGACTACCCGCTCTGGAACATCGCCGCTCGGGTGTGCCCCGAGTGCGGTGCGGCGTTCTCGCCGCGGACGTACACCTTCCGGGCGGGGAGTGTGCGGTTCTGCTGTCCGAAGTGCGATCAGCAGTACTACGGCACCTCGCCCGAGGGGCTGCCGCAGCCCGATCGGTTCGACTGCGTGCGCTGCGGGGAGCCGCTTGTGCTCGACCAGCTCGTCGTGCGCCCGGAACCGGGCGTGGCCGAGGAGGACACTCGCCGCGACCGGATGCCTTGGCTCGAACGCACCAAGCGCGGCACGGTGCAGGCGTGGTTCGCCACCGTGGCCAAGGCGCTCTTCGCGCCGGCCGCGCTGGCACGGGCGATTCCGCGGGAGGCTGGGTACCGCTCGGCCTACCTGTACATGCTCCTCACGGGATTGCTCTTCACCGCCGTCGGCGTTGCGCTGCCGCAGATCGGAATGCTGCTGTTTCTCAGCATGGCCGCACCGGCCGGGGGCGGCGGGCCGCCGGCGGGACTGCTGATCGGGGTGGCCGTCTTCTGGGTGGTCATGGCGTTGGCGATCGTTGCGGTGGCGCCGGTCATCTGGATCGCGCTTACCAATCTCCTGCTGCTCATCACCGGCGGCACGCGCGAGGGGTCTCGCCGCACGTGGCAGGCGATCTGCTATTCCTCCGGCGCTGCGGCGCCGATGGCCATACCCTGCTTCCCGTACATCGGTCCGATCTGGTGGCTCGTGAGCGCCGTGATCATGGTGCGCGGCGTGCATGGGATCTCCGGCTTCCGGGCGTTCGTCACCACCGGACTCGCCGGCCTCCTGGCCATGGTCGTGTGGGTGTTCCTGCTCTTCGGCCTGATGGTGGCGCTGGTCGCGCCGCTTGGACGGACGATGGTCGCCACCAGCGTCCTGCCGGCGGCGACAGCGCAGGCCTCCGCTTCCGCCGCCCTGTCGGCGTACGCCGCCGACCACGACGGCCGCTTCCCGACGCACGGGCTTGAGCTGATGGCGTACGGCATGACGCCCGACCAGTACGTCGTGTGGGGCCTGACGACCATGGACCAGGTCAAGATCCCGGGTGGAACGCTTCTGGACGCGGCCGCGTGGTCGCCCGAGGAGAAGTCCCAGGCGGCGCGGTACGCGATCGCGCAACTGCCGGCGGGAGCGCCCCTTCATCGGGTGGGCGACATCGTGTTCCTCTCGACCGGGGAGGTCACCGCCGACGAGTGTCCGGAACTGCTGGTGTTCGCGCTTCTGCCGAAGTGGCCCTCGGAGTACGGCGCCGTCTCCCAGCCGATCGTGATGGGCACGGCCTCCGGTTCGTCCATCACCGTTCCGCGGGCCGCGCTCGAGGCCAGGATCGCGGAGGAGAACGTGCTGCGGGAGCTTCACGGCCTTCCGCCGCTCCCGCCGTTCCTCGACGATTCCCCGGAGGAAGGAACCCCGCTGCAAGGTGCGCTGGACGAGTCGCGCGAGCCCGAGGAGTAGACTTGTCGCGCAGGGCTCCCTGGCCCGGGGCGCCCTCGTCGCTGCACCATGAAGCTCGCCCGGATCGTCAACCTCGTCGCACTCGGCCTGCTGTTGCTGCTGCTGATCCGCGCCGTGCTGGCCGCGATTCCATCCACGGCCCTGGCGGCCCGGGGGGGAGGCGGGGCGGTGGGCATGGTGGTGGCGATGTTTCTCCTGGCGATGCCGGTCGCCTGGTGTGCCAAGGCCTTCGACGAGGGGCGCCTGCGGCGCCTGATGGGGTTGGGGGTGGCGCTCGGGGCCATCGCCGGACTCGCCTGGATGGCGCTGACGATGGTCCTCGCCGATCGCCGAGACGTATCGCTCTACTCGATCACCGTCATCCTGGGAGCGTGGACGACGGCAGGCGCCGCCGCGATCGGCTTCATGGGTCTGATGATCCGACAGCGTCAGGACCTGCTGATCGGGCGCATCGTGCGCTTGGTCGCCATCGCGCTCGTGGCCTTGGCGCTGGGCCAGGGCGCATTGGCGGCCACCGCCATGGAACTCGACTGGCCCGCGTGGGATGGCCCGCCTCCGAACGAGCCCGATGCCGCGGTCCCCATCAAGGTCGCCATCGCCTCCGGCGTCCTGGCGGGTGGCGCCGTCATCGCGTCGCTGGTGCTGGCGGCGCTCTCGCACGGCACCGGACCGGCGCCGGTGCGCCCGCGCTTCGAGTTCGGGATTCGCTGCCCGCGGTGCGGACGCGCCCAGCGCCTCCGTTCCGGCGGCGATGCGTGCGCGGCATGCGGACTGCGCATCACGGTGGAGGCGGCATGATCGACCGCGTGTGCCGTTGGATCGGCCTTGGCGTTGCCGGAAGCGGCCTTCTTCTCGCGACCGGTGCCGCGTTGCGCCTGATCCTGTTCGACGGGGGCGACAACGAAGGCATGCTCCTGGGGCTGGGACTCGGCTTCCTCACCGGCGGCATCTGGATCCTCGCGGCGGTATCGGTCGTCGACCGGCCGGCCGCCACGCGCGCGGCGAGGATGGCCGTGCTGGCGACCCTCGTCGCCTTGGGATTCCTCGGCGCCCTGGCGGCGTCGGCGCTGCGCCAATCGGAGAGCGCTGCATGGATGCCGACCGCAACGAGCATCGCGGCGATCGTGGCGCTGGCGGCGATGTTCCTCGCCATCCTGCGTGCCCAGACCCCGACCTCGAGCAGCGCGCGATTCGCCCGGGGCGCCACCATTGCGATGGTGTGGCTGGTCGCGATCTCGTCGGTGTCGTTGATCCTGCTCTTCGATCTCCTGCCCGAGCCGGTTCGGAGCATCGGTGTGAGATCGATCCTGGGCGGCGTGGTGGTGGCGGCGCTGTGCGGATCCACCACCTACCACCTCCTGGCGGCGGAACGACGGGCTCGCTTGCGCCTCGGCGAAACCGTCTCGCCGGAGATCCTGGTCGAGCTCGAGTGCCCTCGATGCGACGCGCCACGGAAGGCACGACCCGGGGTGTCGGCGTGCAAGGCGTGCGGGTACGTCGTGTCGATCGCCGTCGAGGAGCCCCGATGCGTGTGCGGGTACCAGTTGTTCCGCCTCCAGGGCGACACCTGTCCGGAGTGCGGCCGCCCGGTCGGGGTCGGCGCCGTCACTTGACCGCGGAGGTTGTGCCGACCGTGAGCGCCACGTCCGCGTCCTGCTCCTTGCGCTCCACATGCAGCCGACTGGCTCGATGGGTGGACCAGTCCGTCACGCGGAGATCTGGCGACCCCGGGCCGGCATGGAGTCGTAGCAGGTGGTACTCGTTGTTCCGCTGGGCCGGGATGAACCCCGCGTCCCGAATGAGGCGGCAGATCGTGGCCTCGTTCAGGCAGTGGACCGTGCCGGCTGCGCTCACGACGTTCTCCTCCATCATCACGGAGCCCATGTCGTTGGCGCCGAAACGGAGGCCGACCTGGCCGATGTGCGGGCCCATGGTGACCCACGAACTGCCGATCGAGTAGAAGTTGTCGAGGTAGAGACGGCTCGTTGCCTGCATGCGCAGGTAGGCGGCGCCGCCCGCCATGCGCACCTTGCGGCCGAACTCGGGGTGCTCCTCCTTCGAGCCGGTGCCGTCCAGGCGGGCCACGACGTCGCCGGGGAACGGGCCGTCGGCCTCGGGATTCCACTCCTTGGCGCGGCCCAACGGGGTGTTCTCGCGCTGGAACGGCCAGGAGATGAACGCCTTGTAGCGGCCGCCGCCCGAGGCGGCGAAATCGGCGATCGCCCGGTCCTGCCACTGCCGGCAGAGCTCGAGGTGGTGGATGCGGTCGGCGATGCCCTCGATGTGTCCGAACATCATGGTCGCGGACGTGTTCATGCCGAGCTCGTGGGCGACGTTCATGGTGGTCAGCCACGCCTCCGCATCGCACTTGCCCAGGCCGATCTTCCGACGCACGGCGGGGGCGAAGATCTCGCCTCCGCCGCCGGGCACGCTGTCGAGACCGGCCTCCTTCAGGCGCGTCATCACCCAGCGGATCTTCGCGGCCAGGTCGGTGCCGGGCGGGTCGAAGAAGTGGACGAACTCGATGAACTCCGGCGGACTGAACGCGTGCACATGCACGCGGGGGAACCGCGCCTTGATCGACTGCAGGAGCTCGACGTACCACTCGAGCGGCAGGGACGGGTTCATGCCCCCCTGCATCAGGATCTGCGTGCCGCCGATCGCCACGAGTTCCGCGACCTTGGCCAGGAGCGTCTCGCGGTCCAGCGTGTACGCGTCGGCTTCGTCGCCGTCGCGACGGAAGGCACAGAAGGTGCACTTGGCGGTGCACACGTTCGTGTAGTTGATGTTGCGGTCGATGACGTAGGTGCGGATGTGCTCGCCATGCACCGCCCGGCAACGCTCGTCGGCCCAGCGGCCGAGCTCGTGCAGGGGCATCTCGTGCCACACCCGCAGCGCCTGCTCGGGCGCGAGGCGCGCGGCACCGGCCACCACCGCCTGCTGGAAACAGGGATCGGTCGGGTCGGCGGAGGGATGAAGCTGGGGGTTCATGCGGCGGGGGATCTCATCGGAACTTTCAGATATTCCTGAAAACTCGTGATCGTAGCTTGGCCCCCGCTCGGGCACCACTCCCACGGCTGGTCGGTCCGAGAAGTGACCGGCGTGGCGGAGTCTGCCGGTTGAACGGGTCGAGCCGCCCGATCCCCCGTCCCCTCTCGGGTTCCCGGTCGATCACCGGCCGGCGCTTGTCCGATCACCTCCTTGACGAAACCGAATCCATCCCGTGCGGAGGATGCTCGTGGCACTGATGGGGCGACCCTACCAACTCTCGCTGACGGTGGCCCGACTTCGCCGCGGGGTGACCGCGTGCTGTTGGCTGGTCGGGGTCTGTCTGACCCTCCAGGCAGCGGTCTGGTCGATCGCCTACTTCACGCAGGTTCGATTCGAGGAACCCGAGTCCCGCGCCACCGCGACGGAGCGGCCGGCAAACGGGCAGGTGCAGCCTGAGGCCGCGTCCGACCGACGATCGACAAGCCGCCAGGCGACCGCGACCGCGACCGCGCCTCCCGCCGAGCTCGTGCCCGCGGCGCCGCCGGCGCCGATCCGTTCCCAGGCGGATCGCATCATGCAATGGTCGATCGAGGCATCCGCTCCGGTGGGAGCGGTCTGCCTG
>JAGQOG010000256.1 GCA_020427695.1 Phycisphaerales bacterium | reverse complement strand
GCCCATGGTCAAGGCGAACGATGTGCTGTCCATGATCGAGGCGCCGGAGGATGAAGCGGGCTCGCCCGCCGGCCCGGAGGCCGAGGCATCCGACGAGAGCGGCAAGCCCGCGACCGGCGGCCGTCGCCGTCGTCGTCGGCGTCGTCGCGGCGGCGACCGCGATGCGGCGGGATCAGCCGAGTCCAAGCCAACCGAAGCCGCGAAGGCCGACAAGCCCGTCGCCACATCGACTGCGAAGTCCGGCGCGAAGGGGTCGGCGGCTTCCGCGGAGACGGAAGCGCCGGCGAACCCGATGCCGTCGGACGAGCAGGCGTCGGATGGTGCACCGCGCAAGCGTCGCCGCCGACGTCGCCGTCGGGGTGGCGGAGGCGGGGACGACGCATCGGGGGGCGGCGAACGTTCCGGAGATTCCGATCACGCCCCGGCGGCAGCCCCGGCGTCGCCACCGACGGACAGCGGCGCGAAGGCGACGGCGCCAAAGGGCGGCGCCGGCGGCGGAGGAGACGGAGCGGCAGCGACCCCGCCGAAGCCGAAGTTCCGATCGCTCTACGCTGCCGGACGCGGTCGCGTGTCGTCGAAGAGTCGCGCCGAGGCGGAGCGCACCGCCGACTAGGACGAACCGGGCGACTCCCGAACGCGCGTTCCGGAGCCGACTCACGAGAGGAACGGAACACCCAGCGTGCGCAAGCGGCGACTGATCATCCTCGGTTCGACCGGGTCCA
The DNA here is from genome assembly GCA_020427695.1 of Phycisphaerales bacterium. Classification (GTDB taxonomy): domain Bacteria; phylum Planctomycetota; class Phycisphaerae; order Phycisphaerales; family SM1A02; genus JAGQOG01. The sequence goes on along the minus strand of JAGQOG010000256.1, from coordinate 8,249 downwards.
TCGGCACCAGCACCCTCGAGGCCGTCGAGCACCTCGAGGGGGCCGGTGTGCAGTTCGAGGTGGTCGGTCTCGCGGCGGGTCGCAACGCCAGCCTGGCCGGCGAACAGGCCCAGCGCTTCGGCGTCCGTCATCTGGCGATCGTCGAGCGGAACGGCGAACGGCCGTGCGGCGCCGCCCCGACGTTCGAGGGGCCCGACGCCGCGCTGCGAATGGTCGAATCGGTTGCCCAGCCGGGCGATCTCGTCGTGGGCGCCATGGTCGGTGCCGCCGGTCTGGCCCCGACCCTGGCCGCGATCGACCGGGGATGCGACATCGCCCTCGCCAACAAGGAGACGCTGGTCGCCGCGGGCGAGCTGGTGATGCCGCTCGTGCGCGAGCGCGGCGTCCATCTCCTTCCCGTGGATTCCGAGCACAGTGCGATCTTCCAGTGCCTCCAGTCGGGCCGGAGCATCGACGAGGTGCGGAGGTTGGTCATCACCGCTTCCGGCGGTCCCTTCCGCACGTGGCCGGTCGAGCGCGTCCATGCCGCGACGGTGGAGGAGGCGCTCGACCATCCGACTTGGAACATGGGACGCAAGGTGACGATCGATTCCGCGTCCATGATGAACAAGGCGCTCGAGATGATCGAGGCGCACTGGCTGTTCGGGCTCCCGTCGGAACGGATCGAACCGATCATCCACCCCCAGTCGATCGTCCACTCGTTCGTCGAGTTCGTGGACGGATCCACGATCGCCCAGCTCTCGCCGCCCGACATGCGGCTGCCGATCCAGTACGCGTTGACCTGGCCCGAACGCCTGGACGGGTGCGCGCGGAGAATGGACTGGGATTCGTTCCGCCGGCTCGACTTCGAGGCGGTGGACACCGCCAAGTTCCCGGCGGTGGACTTGGCCCGGCGGGTCATGGTCGAGGGCGGCACCGCCGGTGCCGTGTTCAATGCCGCCAACGAGGTCGCGGTGGAGGCGTTCCTCGAGCGCCGCATCGCCTTCGGGCAGATTCCCGAACTCGTCGCCGAGGCGATGGACCAGGTGAGCGTCGTGCCGGTGCGAACGCTGGCCGATATCGACACGGCGGATGCGGCGGCGCGGGAGGTGGTCGGCGCCGCGGTTGCCGACGCCCAGCCCTCGTAGCGTTCCGCCGTGGCCGGCTCCGCGCGAGGCGAACCCTGCCCGCACCGCCGACCGTACACTTCTCCCGAACCGCATGGAACTCCTCACCACCGGCACGAACCTCCTCGTCGTCGTCCTCGGCTTCGGCGTCCTGATCCTCGTTCACGAGGCGGGTCACTTCCTGGCCGCCAAGTGGGCGGGCATCCGCACCGAGGCGTTCGCCATCGGCATGGGTCCGGTGGTCTGCTCGTGGCGTCGAGGCGTCGGATTCTGCTTCGGCTCGACCGACGCCAAGGTCGCGAGCCGGTTCGGCAAGGAACCGTCGGCGATGTCCGACGCGGAACTCGCGCGCCATGGGCTCGGCGAAACGGAATACTCGCTGCGCTGGCTGCCGCTCGGCGGCTTCGTGAAGATGCTCGGGCAGGAGGATCTCAACCCGGCGGCGGTCTCGAGCGATGCCCGCAGCTACGGCAACTGCCCGATCGGGAAGCGCATGATCGTGGTCTCCGCGGGTGTGGTGATGAACCTCGTGCTCGCGGTGATTCTCTTCATCGTGGCCTTCCTGGCGGGGGTTCGTGTGGAGGCGCCGCTGGTCGGCGCCGTCGATCCCGACGGTCCGGCGGCCCGTGCCGTGGTGGCCAATGCGGCGGAAGCCGGCATCACCGAGCCGGGGCTTCAGCCGGGCGATCGCGTGCTCTCGATCGATGGCGACGAGGCGCGGAGCTTCGCCGATCTTCGCATCGCGGCGGCGATGGGGCGGGCCGGCGTGCCGCTCGAGCTGCGGCTCGAGCGGGCGGGCGTGCCCGTGCCGCTCGAGGTGTCGGTCGAACCCGCGGCCGACGCGCGCTCGGGCCTGCTCTCGATCGGCGTGGACGCGGCATCGGGCACCACGCTGACCACCGAGCCGGAGTTGCGGCGGTTCGTCGATCTCGCCCTGGCGCGAACGGGCCTGGACCAGGCCGGCGTGCGGCCCGGCATGACGCTGCTCAGCGTGGACGGACGGCCTGTGCGGGCGTGGCAACAGGTGGAGTCGGCGGTTCAGCCGGACGGCGCGCCGCTCGCGACGGTCTGGGGGCGTTTGCCCGAGCCCGATGCACCGGCGTCGTCCGCCACGGACGTGGTGCATGCGACGCTCTCCGTCCGCCCGGACTTCCTGCCGCAGATCCAGCCTGAGCCCATGCCGGAGGGGATTCCGGAGTTCGAGGCGGGACTGATCGGCCTGGTGCCGCTGACCCGCATCGAGGAGGTTGGGCCGGAGAGCATCAACGACGGCATTCTGATGCCAGGTGACGTGGTGGTGCGCATCGGCACGTTGGATGCCCCGTCCCAAGTCGACTTCCGCCGCACCTTGTCCGAGTTCAAGAACGGCACCGTTCCGCTGCGCGTCCTGCGCGACGGAAAGGAGATCGAGGTCGAGGGGAAGGTCAATCGGAACGGCCAACTGAACGTGCTCCCCGGCCCCGACCTCGAGCACGCGGTGATCGCGCGGCCGCTGGAGCAGGTCGGAACGATTCCCACCATCGAGCATCCGCGACGGGTCGCGGTGAACAGCCCGGTGAACGGTCTTGGCCTGTTGGGCCGTTCGACGATCGAGTCCGTGGACGGGCAGCCGGTTTCGGACTGGCCGTCGTTCCGTCAGGCCTTGCTCGCGGCCACCCGCTCGGTGGGAGACGACGGCACCACGGTCGAACTGATGGTCCGTCCGCCGACGAGCGGGGCCCAGGCGGAGCGGGTCGTGGTCGAGCTCGGCCCGGAGGAGGTGGCGCGACTCCAGAGGCTCGGTTGGAGCGTGCCCCTCGACGCGTTCCTCTTCGACCCGGTGGAGGCGGTCCTGACCGCGGAGGGAAACCCGCTTCGCGCCGTGGCCATGGGATTCCAGGAGACGCACAAGCTCGTCCTCATGACCTACCTCACGATCGATCGCCTGGTGCGCGGCAGCGTCGGGGTCGAGCAGCTGCGCGGTCCCGTGGGGATCGTGCACCTGGGCACGCGCATCGCGGATCGCGGCTTCACCTACCTGCTGTTCTTCATGGCGATGATCAGCGTCAACCTGGCGGTCCTGAACTTCCTGCCCCTGCCGATCGTGGACGGCGGCCTCTTCCTCTTCCTGGTCTACGAGAAGATCAAGGGTCGTCCGCCGTCGATCGCCTTCCAGAACGCCGCCACCATCGCCGGGCTCTTCCTGATCGGCGCCCTCTTTCTCGTGACGTTCTACAACGATGTGATGAGGTTGGTTGGGTGAGGGGAGGACACGTGGGAGGGTAGGGGCCCGATCGGACGGAGGGGGTATCAGGTGAGTGCGGCGGCGTGGGACGGTGGGGGACACCGTTGCACGAAGGGGTTATCAGGTATCAGGTGAGTGCGGGGGCGTGGGGTGTTGTGTGGGCGCCGACGAACGGAGGGGTTATCAGGTATCCGGTGGGGGATACGATCGATCGTCGCACGCCTTCGGCGACGGCGCACCACTGTCCTTTCTCACACCAATCACGCTCCGTGCAGCCGCTGCTGATACCTGATACCTGATACCTGATACCTGTCCGTGCAGCCGCGGTCCATGCTCGCACTCGTCGCCCTCCGTGCAACTGCTGCTGATACCTGATCCCTGATAACCCGTTCAACCTCACGGCCCCTCCTCGTCGCGCGCTTCCGAATGGCAACTCGCCCCACAGCCCTCATCACCGGCGCCTCCAGCGGCATCGGTCTGGCCGTTTCGACGAAGATTTCACAGGGCGGCTGGAGCGTGGTGCTGGTCGGGCGCTCGCAGGAACGTCTGGATGCGGCGCACGCGGAGCTTCGGCTGGCGGGAGCGCCGATCGAGCGGATCCACTGCGTCGCCAGCGACATCGGCAGGACGGGCGAGGCGGGTCGATGCGTGCGGGAGACGATGGCTCGGCACGGACGGATCGACGCCGTGGTGAACAACGCCGGCACGGGGCGGATCGTTCCGATTCCCGACACGACCGACGATCTGCTGCACGACACCTTCGCGCCGAACGTGTTCGGTCCGGCCATGCTGATTGCACACGCATGGAACCACTTGCGGAGCGCGGCCGCGGAGACCGGCCGCGCCACGATCGTCAACGTCTCGTCGATGGCCTCGATCGATCCGTTCCCCGGCTTCTTCGTCTACGCCGCCACCAAGTCGGCGCTGGACAGCCTTACGCGGTCCGCGGCGAAGGAGGGTGCCGAGTTCGGGATTCGGGCGTTCTCGGTCAATCCCGGGGCGGTGGAGACGCCGCTCCTGCGGACGATTGTCGACGAATCGGCCCTGCCGCGCTCCCGGACGCTGGCTCCGGCCGATGTGGCCAAGGTCGTGGTGCAGTGCATCGAAGGCGCACGCGACGCCGAGTGCGGCCGGGTCATCGCGTTGCCCAGTCCGTAGCCGTCGATCGATGCCGGATCTCGCGACGGTTATGGGTCGCCGAAGCTTGGTTGGCGCCGCGATTCCCGCTTGCCAAGCGCCACCGCCAATTGCACGGTCGTTCAGACGGATTCGCGTCCGCTGCCGGAACGTCCCGACTGCCCACGCGATCGCGTCGGTCGTTCGTTCGCGGAGCAAGCGTCATCGTCGGCATCAACGATCATCCGGAGGCCTCGACCGTTCTGGTCATCGAGCCCAACGCCGTCGAGGCGGGGCGGGTGACCAGGGCGCTGCAGTGCGCGGGGCGGATGCAGGCGTTCATGGACCTGCTCACGCGGCCGGTCAGCTTCCGGCCGGAGCGTCCGGCGCCCGTGGCCGTGCCCCGCTCGGTGATCTCCATCGGTGGTCTGCGCGAGCTGCACGAGACCGACCTGTCGGAGGTCGGAGCCGTGCTCTCGGCGGTCTCGCTGCCCGACGGAAACGGCATCGACGTGATCGCCTACGTTCGTGGCATGCGCGGCGAACTGCCGGTGATCATCGTCGGCGACCGCGACGAGGCGCAGCTCATGATCGAGGCGGTGCGGGCGGGCGCCGTGGACTTCCTGGTGCGCAGTCGCGACTACCTGAGCCTGCTGCCGCTGTGCGTCGAGAAGAGCCTGGAGCACCACCGCATCCGGGCGGAGAACGACCGGCTCCGCGGCGAGCTCGGACAGCGGAACGTCCAGCTCCAGATGGCGATCAGCCAGCTCGAGTCCCTGGTGCGCACGGACGAGCTGACCGGACTCGCCAACCGCCGCTGCCTGGGCGATGCGCTCGAGCGCGAATGGGCCGCCGCGGATCGATCCGGACGACCGCTCGCGTGCATGATGATCGACCTCGACGGCTTCAAGTCGGTGAACGACGACTGCGGCCACCATCGGGGCGACGAGATCCTCGAGCTCACCGCACGCGTCATCGAGTCGAGCTGTCGCGCCGTCGATCTGCCGGCGCGGGTGGGTGGCGACGAGTTCTGCGTGCTCCTGCCGGAGACGAGCGCCGATCGGGCCCACGAGGTCGCCGAGCGGATTCGGGCCGAGTTCGACCGGACCATCGCCGCCATGGCCGACGTCACCGGGCGCCTCAGTCTCTCGATCGGCGTGGCGGACAGCGTGGCCGGGAGCCCTTCCACCGCGGACGACATGGTTCGGCTGGCCGACGGCGCTCTCTACCGGGCCAAGGCCGGCGGCAAGAGCCGGGTGGTGGTCGCCGACGCGGCGTAGCGCGCCGTCCCGATCGCCGTCGGATCGGCGTGCGGCCTCACCGCCGCCTCATCTGCCGGTCCATTTCGCGCTTGGCCTCGCGGGCCGCAATGTCCGCCCGCTTGTCGTGCTGCCTCTTGCCGCGTGCGAGCCCGACCAGGAGCTTGGCCCGGCCGCGGACGAAGTAGATCTTGAGCGGCACCAGGGTGAGGCCCTTGGCCCGCACGTGCTCGGCCAGGCGCTTGATCTCCCGGGCATGGGCCAACAGGATCCGTTCGCGGATCGGCTTGTGCTGCCTGGATTCGCCCGCAGGCGGATATTCGGCGATGTGGACCGAGTGGAGGGTCAGCCCCAGCGGGGCGTCGCTGGCCTTGACGTAGCCTTCGCCGAGGCTCACCTGCCCCGCCCGCAGGGACTTGATCTCCGTTCCGGTCAGCTTGAGGCCGCACTCGACGGTGTCGTCGATGTGGTAGTCGTGACGGGCCCGTCGATTCTCGATCACGGGCTCCTTCGACTTGTCCTTGTCCTTGCGGTCGGCGGCCATGGGCGGTCGCAGGATAGGGGACCGGGGCGCGACAGGTGGCTCGGGAATCCCCATTCGAGGGCGGGCGGGAGGGTTATCCGTCCTCCCCGCGAACCGATTGCCGCCGGCGGCGTCCAAAACCCTTGCTTGGGCCGGTCCTGTGCCCGAGAGTACAGGTCCGCGCGGGGGGCGGTGGGGAGTGTCGGTCGGGACGGGGGATGCCGGTCCAAGACTCGAGGCTTGGACCAAACGAACCCAGTGAGGCAGGTCGATCCTGCCTCCGCAGAGAGGAGTCCGCATGCAGTCTGTCCATCGAACGGTCGCGTCGATCGCGGGCGCGGTCTTTATCGCCTCCGGATTTGCGGCGCAAGCTGGCGCCGGATTCGGACCTGGTCAATTCACACCCGCCGACGTCGCCATCGCGGCGTTCCAGGAGGCCCATCCCGGCACCGGGATCCTGCAGCACCAGGGTCGCATCAGCCGCATCTACGGCGAGGCCTTCGCCACCGGTGCCGGCCCCGTCGAGAGCGCGGAGTCGTTCCGCCAGGCGCACGCGGCGATGTTCGGCGTGCTGCCCGACGACCTGCTTCCGATCGGACCGAGCCTGGACGGGACGTTTCTCGTCCCGGCGTCCTTCGATCCGGCCACGGAGAGCTACCGCTTCACGATCCTGAACTACACGCAGCATCGCGGCGGCGTGCCCGTCTTCGGCGGGCAGCTCCGCCTGATGGTTCGCAACGAGCCGGGATATCCGGTGGTCCTCGCCTCGGCCGACCTCCGCGACATCGGCGCCTTCGATGTCGATGTGACGGACGCCGAGGCCCTCGACGGCAAGGCGCTTGACGCGGCGGCCGCCGCGGCGATCGGCGGGGCATCCACCGTGCTCCGTTCGCACGCCACCGTCTGGGCGGGCGCAACCGACGAGGTCGAGGCACCACGCCTCGCATGGCAGGCGCTGGTGGTCAACGGCTTCGACGAGTGGCTGGTGGTGGTCGATGCCGCGAACGGCTTCGAACTCTACCGGGAGTTCCTCGTCTGCTTCCAAGACCTCTCCGGCGCAGTGAACGGACTCGTGACCCAGGGCCTCGGGTCCGAGCAGTGCGAGGACGAGGTGGCTTCGCCGATGCGGTACGTCACGGTGACCGCCGACGGGGCGTCGGTGCTCACCGACGAGAACGGCGCCTTCGCGTTCACCGACCTGGCGGTGCTGCCGCCGCTGGTGCAGGTCACCCTCAACGGCAAGTGGTTCGACGTCTTCACCTTCGGTGGCGCGGACATCGAGCTCTCGGTCGCGCCGGGCGACCCGCTGGCGGTGGACTTCCTGCTCAACGCCGACAACACCGATCCCCTCGTGCGGGCCCAGGTCAACGGGTACCACGAGGCGAACCGCATTCGCGACTACGTGCTGAACTACAACCCCGGCTACCCGACCCTGCAGAACGAGGACTTCACGGTCAACGTGAACCGCACCGACGGGTTCTGCCCCGGGAACGCCTGGTACAGCTCCGCCGAGCAGTCCCTGAACTTCTGCCAGGAGGGCGGCAACTCGCCGAACACGGCCTGGTCGTCCGTCGTCCACCACGAGTACGGCCATCACCTTGTTTGGGCGGCCGGCAGCGGCCAGGGCGCCTACGGAGAGGGCATGGGCGACTGCATGAGCGTGCTGGTGCTCGACAGTCCGCTGCTCGGTCTCGGGTTCTTCAACAACTGCAGCCAGCCCCTGCGGAACGCGGACAACAACTGCCAGTTCCAGCAGTCGGGATGCTCGTCCTGCGGAAGCGAGATCCACGCCTGCGGCCAGCTCATCTCGGGCTGCATCTGGGATCTTCGCGAGCAGCTGTACGCGATCGATCCGATCGGCTACCGCGACACCCTGTCGGACCTCACGATCAACTCGATCCTGCTGCACAACGGTTCGACGATCAACAGCGCGATCACGGTCGACTTCCTCACGCTCGACGACGACAACGGCAACATCCTCGACGGCACGCCGCACTATGCCCAGATCGACGCCGCCTTCG
>JAGQOG010000255.1 GCA_020427695.1 Phycisphaerales bacterium | reverse complement strand
GACGGGTGTATGCAAACCTGGTCCCTCCCCAGAGCACCCAGCCCAGCAGTGCCAGGGAGGCGCCACCGTAGCGGAGGTTCTCGTACCACAAGGGACGCGCACGCGGTTCGTTCGACACGATCGTTCTCGTTACGCACGCTGACTCAGGTTGGAGACGTAGGCGAGCGACCACTGCCCGCCAGGTGATCGTCGCCGTCGTTGGACTCGTCCTGGACGGAATGACCGGCCAGCCGCGCCGCCGCGAGGACATGCGCCGGAACATGAACAAGAAACAGGTCGATCCCGGCGTTGATCTCGTCCGGCGCGAATCGTTCCGGGAAGAGATGCAGGGCGACGAGGAACGCAGCGTCCGCATTCCAATCGACGAGATGAAACGCAATCTGGTCGGCGTGGAGAATCTCCCCCTCGCTGGCTTCGGGACCGGAGAGAGCTGCGGTGACAGCGCTGGCGATGACGGCCGGAAACCTGCCGCCGTCCAACATCGACGCTCGGTCGCCAGCCAACTCGGCGAAGATGGTCTCGACCTTCTCGCGGACGGAATCGTAAGCGTCATCGGCCATGGGCGGGTTCGTGGTGGTCCAGCATTCCAACCATTGCACGGCCATGGCGAAGGTCGGCCGGGCCATTCCGACGGCGCAGATCCGGAGCTATTGCATCCGGGACATCAACCAGCCGATGCACGAAAGGAGCCCGATCGCGGCGAGCCCGAGCACCACGAGAACTGCGGCTGTCAGGACGCCAAGGAACCAGCGACCTCCCGGAGTGTGCTGAAGCTTGCGGTTCCTCTTCTCGAACTCGTCCCAATCGAACACCGCGAGGACGCTGATGTGCTCCGCATCCATCCGCTTCAGGACCTCGGGCGCGGACACCGTTGGCACCACCTTGTCCGAGCGGGTGGCCGCCGCTTCCAGGCCGCACAAGGCGGTCTTGAGTCCGAACCGAACACACGCGATCGGGTCTCCCACAACCTGGTTGAAGGCGTGGCCGCTCCCGCTCCGGTGGAGGACCAGCCGACCCGTTTCCGCCGGGACGGAACCAAGCAGTCGCGCCAGATCTTCAGTGAGACGATCCGCTGTGGCTGGGTCAATGGCCATGCTTCGACTCCGGCCAACGATCGGAAGACGGCCGTGGGCGGCCGCGGGCTGGACTGCTGGATTGTACCGTGCGATCGATTGCGGACCGGCGGCTGGAGTGCGCTGTTCGGGCCTGTCGACGGGTGTGTTCCGACCGACGGGCCGCCCGGATCGTCGGGCTTGATCGCAGCGACGATCGGATGCGAGGAGGCATCACGGTCGGATGGCGAACGCGGCCCATGCTGTGCCGGACTGGAGCCACGCCCATGACGTTCACCATCGAGATCGAGCAAGAAGAGGACGGTCGCTGGATAGCCGAGATTCCTGGCCTTCCTGGAGTCATGACATATGGCGAGTCGGCCCAGATTGCGATGTACCGCGCTCAGGCCCTGGCCCTCCGCGTGGTCGCGGAGAGGCTCGAGCACGGTGAGGCGGGGAGCGAGTTTCTGACCATCGTGTTCAAGGCGGCATGAGCCAGTGGCCCAGCCAGCGAGCCCGGCGCGTACTCGCGGCCCTGCTGCGCATCGGCTGGCGCGAGAAACGCATGACGGGGTCCCACCGGACGCTGTCGCGCGACGGGTGGCGCGGCGGCCGCAATGCGTTGCTGCGCTCCGCTTCCTGCGCCATTCCTGTGCCGCCCTCACGACCGCCTGTCGAAACCGAAGGCGCGGAGCTCTTGCTCGCACCGGCAGGCCTTCGCGATGCGCGCGGCCCACGCGACGGCCTCGTCGCGCGAGGGCAGATCGAGCACGGTGAAGCCGCCGTCGAGCGGGGGCGCCCAGGGGTAGCCGCCCTCGGCGACCGACCCGTCCGCCGAGACGAGGACGGGCGGCACGTCTTCGGCGATGCCACCCGCGAAGACGTAAACGCCAGCGGCCTTTGCCTCATCGATCACCGCGTGCGCGTCGCGTCCCACCTCCTCCCACTCGCCCTCGGGCACGACCATCGCCGCACTGGGAAAGGAGATCAAGTACTTGGCCATCGTGCGCTTTCCTTGGAGATCGATGACGGTGGTGACGTGTGCGTGCGGCCTGACGTTCACTGCTGCCGCGCGCCGGTGCGGTCGACGGCCCCTGCTCTCGACGACAGCGTAATCGCACGGCTTGTCGGCACGGAACCTCAGTTCGACCAGCCTGACGACCCACGCGCTCAAGTCGGCGACCGGCCGTATGAGAGTAGTACCGCTGAGGGACCGGTGCACGCCGCACGATGAACAGCCGACGTCACCGGCTTATCGGCGCGTGGTCGTCGAACACGTCGTCCGGAAGTGCGCCCAAGCCCGGCCGGCCGATTGAACCTCCGCGACCGTCGGCGGACCCGCGGCGGGAGCGCGGCGCCAGGCGGCAACGCACGGGCTGGGCCTCGACCTTGCGGCGTGTCACACGCCGGTCGTCCTCAGAGCCCGTGCGGCGTCGCACGCGATGAACGCGAGGGCTACGATGCACGACATGCCCACCGGGGTTGCTCGGCATCTCACCTTGCGGATCGCCGCGCTGCTCGGCGGCGGGCTGGTCGCGAGCGTGGCGTGCGCGTGGCTGTGCATGTTCGCGCAGTACGGACGGCTGGACCCGACTCCGGAGTTGGCTGACTCGGCGCGATACGCAACCAGCGTGTCGGTACCGATCGTGCGGGACCTGCTGAACGAATACGATGTCGAGGATCTCGACGTCGTCGAGTCCGCGCGTCGATTCGGCGCCGGCCGCGACGAGTTCGGGTGGCCCGACGTAGTTGCCGTCGCATATTCGATCCATGCTGGCTGGCCCGCGCCGTGCCTGGTCGGCGCTGAGATCTACGGATGGCCGCTCGGAGACCTCGACGCCACTATTTCCTCTGGGCTGTGGTTCATTATTCCTCTGGCTCCCGGTGGCGTAGGACGGTTCGGCGAGGCGCCCCCCTTCTCGCTCTGGAAGGGGCTGACCCTGCCCGTCCGACCGATGTGGCGTGGTCTGCTCCTCGACTGCCTCTTCTTCGGCGCCGCGATCGGGCTCGTACGCTCCGCGCTCGTCCTGGGCCGAGCCCGGGTTCGACGTGCTCGCGGACGATGCCCGGCGTGCGGGTACGTGCTGATGGGATCGCCACGGTGTCCTGAGTGCGGTTGGCCGGACACGAGCGAGCGCGGTGCCTGACACCTCGTCCTTCGAGCCCTCAACCACAGTCGCCACCAGCGGACACGCTCGCTGGCCGTCGCAACGGCTCGTCACTCTCGCCGGGGCCCAGTACGCGGATGAGCACTTCGTCCCCGACCGCGAGGTCGCCGAGCGACCAGGTTAGGTGCTCG
>JAGQOG010000254.1 GCA_020427695.1 Phycisphaerales bacterium | reverse complement strand
GATCTGCATCTCGGGCGCGCGGTCCTCCGCGGGACGGCCGCGCTGCCACGGGAACTGGATTTCGCCGCCGGCGCCGGCGGCGCCGCCCGTTCCCGCGGCGCCTCGACCGGTCGCTGCGGACGCCGCCGAAGCTCCGCCGCCCTGGACGACGGACGACGCACCGACGTCGCCGCGGGTGAGGCCGCTCTGCTGGCCCGTGATGGTGGCGTTGCTGCCCGCTTCCGAGAGAAGCGCGTTGAGCTGCTCCGCCACTTCGACCGCGTTGGCGTGCTTGAGGGGGATCAGCAGCGGTTCGCCGATGTCCGTGGGCTGGTCGAGTTCGCTGATCACCTCGTCCAGCCACGCGAAGTTCGCGGGCGTTCGGCTGACCACCACCAGTTGGCGCGTGTCCGCCAGGGCGTCGATGCGGAAGATGTTCGCCACGGCGGCGTCGGCCGCGGACTCGCCGAGACCGCCGGGCTGTCCGGCGCGGGAGGCGCCGCCGGTCCGGCCGCGGCTCGAGGATGCGCCGGACCCCTCGAGCATGGCCTGGAGCACGTCGCGAACCTGGACCGGGTCCGCGTACTGGAGGTTGTACACCCGGAACGGATTGCCGTCCTCGGCCGAGAGCGGGATGTCCCAGTACCCGACGATGAGGCTCTTGATCTGCGCCAGAATGTCCGGCTCGGCACTCACCGTGATCGCGTTGAGCTGCGGGAGCGTCACCACGCGAAGCTGTTCGCTGGTGTTGACGATCTCCGTGCCGCCGCCGGGCAACTGGGGGTTCCGTCCGCGCACGGCCTGCTGCGCGCGGTTGCGGTTCGCCGTCGAGGTGCCCGTGCGCGTGGCCTCGAACAGGCTCTGGATCGCGTCGGCGATCGTCTGGGCGTCGGCGTACTGCATTCGGAAGGTCTCGGTCTTGACGTCCACGAACGCGGGAGCGTCGAGCGCGTCGATGAACATCTGCACGCGCTTCGCGAGACCGACCGTGCCCTGAAGCACGATCTGGTTCGTGTTCACATCGATCGTCATGGTCGCGTAGTCGGGAAGGAACTCGCGCAGCTGCTCACCGATCGCTTCGGCCTTGGCCTTGTGCACCGGGAAGATCTTGCTGACGATGAGTCCGTCCTCCGAGAGCTTCATCACGTCGTCGTGGGGGCCAAGCAGCAGACCGGGATCCTGGATCTTGGTGATCTCGGTCAGCAGGTCGATGATGATCAGCTTTTCGGTCTCCACCACGCCGATGCCGTTGAGACGGAAGGCCTGGAAGAGAAGATCGAGCGCCTCGCGCCTGGTCGCCCTGCGGTTCTCCTCGGCAACCAGCGTGATCTTGGTCGGTGCGACCTGCACGAGCCGCAGCATGACCACCTTGCCCGACCACTCGACGATGAAGGGGATCGTGTCCTCGATCTTCACTTCCTTGAGGGCGAGGTAGACCAGATCGTCGTCGGCCTTGGCCGTCGCCTCGCCGCCGTTCGCCTTGGGAGCGCCGTTGGCGGCCGGCGTCGTTTCCGGTGCGTTCGCCGCGGGCGGTCCCGCCGCTCCGTTCTCGACACCCTCGGCGTTGCCCTCCTCGCCTCCGCCGACGGCCGGCGGCTGCTCCTGCGGAGCGCTGGCGGACGCAGCACTTGCCTCCGGCTGGGTCGCCGGCGCGGGTCGACTCGGCGTCGAGGCCGGTGGCGTCGCCTGGGGCTGCGGAGCGGGAGCGGGACGCGTGACCGCGCCAAGACCGACGGCCGCGATCGTGCCAGCGAGCGCCAGGGCGGGGGCGAGAACGCGTTCGGCGGGTTTGCGTGGCATCACGTCTTGGTGCTCCGGGAGTGCGGAAGAGGATCCGGCCGAGGGGCGTACTTTAAGGTCGATCCCGAGAACGAGCGAACGGCGGCGAGATTGCCTCGTTCCGGACTCCATCGGCCGTGTGCTCGCCGCGCGATGAGCGTTCGTACGGACAATGGCACAACGCGGGCGCTCTCCCGGAAGGGAATGCCGCCGCCGTCGTGTTCGGTCGGGCCGAGCTCCGGGCCGGAGCCTACTTCGCCTTCACGCGTTCGAGCAGCAGCATGTACTCCTGCTGGAGGCGCTGCTTGGTCGCGTCGTCGGCCTCGCCCTTCTTGCGCGCCATGGTGACCGCGCCGAGCGCGGCCATGGCCTCTTCGCGGGTCATGGCCTTGATCTGTGCCGCGGTGAGTGGGGGCGGGATGTCGCCGGTGCCCTCCGGAAGGCCGGGGTCGT
>JAGQOG010000253.1 GCA_020427695.1 Phycisphaerales bacterium | reverse complement strand
TATCAGGTATCAGTCGCGGTTGCACGGAGGGCGGGTCGTGCGTGGCAGGGCGCCCTCGTTGCCGGTTCCGGAACGCGAACGCGCCTCCATGCACTCGCTACGCGCCCTCCGTGCAACTGCTGCTGATACCTGATCCTTGATACCCCGGAACGTCTCCCAGGGCCCGCTCGCGCGACACGCACACGAACGACCCCTGGCCGCCGTCAGCACCCTCCCCAATTCCCAAGCAACAGTCCGAGGTCGGCGCCATCCACCGTGCCGTTGCCGTCGAGGTCGGCGCTGCCGGGGCCGCCCCACTGGCCGAGCAGGGCGCCGAGGTCGGCGCCGTCCACCGCGCCGTCGCCGTTGAGATCGCCTTCGCACGCCGCGCCGCACGCCACGGTGAGCGTGCCGTGGCCGCTGGCGCTGCCGTAGCCGCCGACGCGGATGCGGTACGTCGTGCCCTCCTCCACGGTCACCGCGAGCGTCGAGGTGTTGCCCTCGCATCCCGCGGTGTCGTCCACGCATCCGAGGAGCACGCCGCCGAAGAGTCCGCCGGGGCAGGTTCCGCCGAGGATGCCGGGTCCGTAGACGGCGAGCTTGGTGTCGAAGTCCGCGGCGCCGCACGTGCTGATCGAGAGCGGTCCGGTGCAGGTGGCCACGTAGCGGAACCAGATGTCCTGGCTCACCTGGTCGTTGCCGAAGAAGTCGCAATTGGCGTTCGCCGGTCCGTCGGTCGCGGCGCCAACGGTCGAGAACGGCGTCTGGCCGTCGAAGATCTCGAGCGCCGTGGTGCACGTGTCGTTGGGAATCCCGCAGGTCACCAGGATGGTGCCGGTGCCGATCGAGTTGTTGTAGCCGCCGAGGCGGATCTTGTACGTCGTTCCCTGGACCACCGGGTAGACGATCTTCGACGTCAGGCCGCAGTCGGCGTCGTCGTCGTTGCACGCCAGCAGCACCGCGCTGAACAGCGGCGTGCCGCTCGGGCACGAGCCGCCGAGAAGCCCCGGCTTGTAGAGGGCCATCTTGGTGTCGAAGTCGGCGGTGTTGCAGGTCGAGACGGTGACGTAGCCCCCGCAGGTCGCGGTCCACTTGAACCAGATGTCGTTGTTGATCGAGTCGTTCCCGAAGAACTCGCACAAGGCATGGTCGGGTCCGCTGCTGGTCGCGTTCAGGGTCGAGAACGCGTAGGGCACGCCGGTGGTCAGCGCGATGGCACTGCCGCACTCGTCGTTCTCGGGGGCGCACAGATCGTCCGCCTCGCCGGCGCAGATGCCGTCCCAGGAGCTGTCGCAGCAGAATGCGTCCACTTCGCACACCGCCGCGCAGCACTCGGCGTTGTTGCAGCTTGGCGAGCCGTTGGACTGGTAGCAACTGCCCGCGTTCGCGTCGCCGCAGGTGGAGCAAAGGTCGAGTGCCTCGCCGGCACAGATGCCGTCCCAAGAGCTGTTGCAGCAGAAGGGATCCTCGCTGCACACCAGGAAGCAGCACGAGCCGTTCGAGCACCCCGGCGAGCCGTTGCCGTCGTAGCAGCTGCCGCTGCCGGGGCAGTCGTCCTCGAAGAGGGCCAGCACGACGGCGCCGGACGCGCGGGGCAGGCCGTAGCCGTAGATCGTGTCGTAGCCGCCGACGCCGAGGTCCTTGGTGGTCTGCTGCATGTAGGAGAGGACGGCGCCGGGCGTGAGTCCGAGGTTCGTGGACCACACGAGCGCGGCGACGCCGGCCGCCAGCGGCGATGCCGCGGAGGTGCCGCCGAAGGAGGTGTAGTCGCCACCGGCGTAGCCGGCGGACCCGGTACGGTCGGTTGTCCAGCAGCCGTTGCCCGGTGCGGCGAACTGGAGGCCGGTGCCCCAGTTCGAGAAGGACGTCAAGGTGCCGTCGGGATCGAGCGCGGCCACCGCCTGGACCGCGGGAAGGCTCGCGGGGTAGACGAGCGCGGGGTCGCCGATGTCGTCGTCGCCGCCGTTTCCGGCCGAACCGAAATGGAGCATGGTGGCAGAGGTGATCGTGTACGCCAGCGTCACGGTGGCGCTGCTGCCGACGTAGAAGCTCGAGTTGGTGATGCGGCAGCCGCGATCCTGCGCCTCGTAGACGCCGTCGGCGATCCACGAGCTCTGGCTGGTCCAGCCGTCGGCGGGGCTGTCGTCGTAGGCGATCTTGATCGAGACCGTGCGGCAATTCGGCGCGACGCCCGCCACGCCGAGGCTGTTGTTGTAGAAGGCCGAGATCAGGCCGGCGACCGCGGTGCCGTGATTGTCCAGGTCGAAGATCGGTCCGCCGTTGAAGCCCAGGAACGCGAGGTCCGTCATGTCCGACCCCGGCGTCAACTGGTGAATGTCGGGGTGGTTCTGCTGGATGCCGCTGTCGAGCACGGCGACGATGACCGAAGCCGAACCGTCCTCGAGATCCCACGCCTCCGGTCCGTTGAGATCGATGTCGAAGACGAAGCCGTTGCCGCCACCGGGATTGTTGAGTTGCCACTGGTTGCCGAAGAGCGGATCGTTGGGCACGAAGGTCTCGTAGGCCCGCATGACGCGATCGGTCTCGGCGAATGCAACCCGCGGGTGCAGCGCCAGGACGTTGACCGCGTCCAACAGCTCGGCACCATCGCGGATCGTCGGTGCAACCAGGTGCACGTTGCCCGGGTAGCGATCGAACTGGACGATCGCACCGATGCCGGAGTCGGCGACGATCGTCATCGCCTCTCCCGGAGCGACATCGGCCTCGAAGCCGACGAACACGCTCGGGAGCGGGATCATGTCGCCCCCCCGATCGTCGAGCAGCAGGGGTGTGACGAAGGCGAGTTCCGGCGCCGCGAGGAGCCCATCGAGCACCGTGCGCACGCCGTCCGCCGAGCGCAGCCGTCCCGGCACGTCAACGGTCCAGATGTTGCCGTGGGCCAGGGGCCGCGCCGCACCCCGGTCGATGCCCAAGGCGTCGAGCTGCCGGTCCATGGCGTCCTCGGCGGCGCGGTCCCGGGCGATCAGGCCGACGCGCGAGAGGTCGACGGCATGCGATTCCGCGTCCTTGAAGTACCGGATGGTCGCGATCTCGTCGATCGGACGGGCCATCGGTGCCGCCGCGACCACGAAGGCGAAACTCGCAACCGACATGCCGGCCACGAACGGAAGTCGGAAAGAACGACCCATGTCTGCACTCCTCATCCCAGGGGCGGTCGAGAGACGAATAGGCGGCCAACAAGCGGCCGGCGGACGGCCCGCCCCGGTGCCATCCCCATGATTCTGGCGCATTCCGCTCCCGGCGCGCCCGAGATTCTGCCCAGTCGGAGGGCCGAACTGGTCGGGGTGCGGAGCCGACTCGGTGCCGAGGCGGGGCGACCTCGCCGGCGTTTCCGCCCCAGCCCCCCGTACAATCGGGGCTGCCGCTCCCGCAAGGGCGACTTTTCCCCATGGCCACGCCTCCGCACGACGCCACCGCCATCCTCATGGATCTCTCGGCCGGCCAGGCCCAGGCGGCCGACCGGCTCCTGCCGCTCGTCTACGACGAATTGCGCGCCCTCGCGTCCGCGATGATGCGAAGCGAGCGGCGGGATCACACGCTCGAGCCGACGGCCCTGGTGCACGAGGCCTACATGCGGCTGGTGGACGGATCGCGCATCGAATGGAAGGGACGGGCCCACTTCATGGCCGTCGCCGCTGGCGCCATCCGGCACGTGCTCATCGACCACGCCCGCCGCACGCGGGCCGCGAAGCGAGGGGGGGGATTCGCAAGGGTCACCCTGAGCGAGGCGGCGCAGCTCGGCGACAGCCTCGACATCGATCTCCTCGATCTGCACGATGCGCTCGAGCGCCTGGCCGCCCTGAATCCGCGCCAGAGCCGGATCGTCGAGCTTCGCTTCTTCGGAGGGCTCACGAACGAGGAAGTGGCGGCGGTCACCAGCCTCGCCCGGTCCACGGTCGCCGAGGAGTGGGCGTTTGCACGCGCCTGGCTCTCGCGTCAACTTGCCGAGGGACGGGCGGACGATGCTTGACGGGCTGCAGCCGGTTCGCGAACTGCGACGGCGCTGGAAGCCGCGGAAGGACGAGCTGGCCGGGAGCACCCGGCACCAGCCGGTGCTCGTTCGCATGCACCGGTGCCTCTCTTGGATGGCGGAGGTGGAGCGGCTGCTCGGCGAACATGGGGAGTCGGCGATCGACACGGCGCTGGTGCACCGATGGGTGGCCTTCAACGCCATCTACGGCGTGTGGGATCCGGTCGTGCACCAGCCCATCGGCGATCGGGAGTGCATCGAGGGGTTCTGCGCGAAGGTGCGCGAGGTGGACGCCGAGCGGTTGGTCGAAAGCGTGTTGCGGGCGAAGCGGCGGCAGGCCATGGACATCTTCCGCGACGCCTATCTGACCTCGCACTTCTGGCGCGAACCGACCAAGATGCGCGCCAACCGGCCCGCCCGCGACGCCGAGCTTGCAAAGAACTGGTATGCCGCCAATCAGCTCGATCGCGTGCTGCAGCGACTGCTCGAACGCATCTACTTTCTGCGCTGTCAACTGGTGCACGGCGCCGCCTCCTACGGCGGCAAGCTGAATCGCACCGCGGTGCGCCGCTGCACGGTCATGCTCGGACACCTGCTGGAGGCGTTCGTGCTGGTCATGATCGACCACGGCTGGGACGAGGACTGGGGTTCCCTCAGCTACCCGCCGCTCCACGGACGGGACGAACACGAGGGCGCGGCGGGATCGTGACCGGATGGATAGACTCTGGCCATGAGCCATCACCTTGAGCGTCCTCGGTTCGGCGTT
>JAGQOG010000016.1 GCA_020427695.1 Phycisphaerales bacterium | reverse complement strand
TGATGCACCTGCGGCGGGCCGACGGGCACGCCGTCGCCCCGCACGCGACCGGCAAAGCCCAAGACCAACGGCCCCCGTGCAATGACACCTGCCACCTGATACCCCTCGCGACGCCGCCGAACTCCCAACGGGCGAATCCCAACCCACCCGTCCTCCGTGCAACAGCGTCCCCCCACCGGATACCCCTCGCGACGCCCCCGAACTCCCAACGGGCGAATCCCAACTCACCCGTCCTCCGTGCAACCGTTCTCAGGTCTTCATATGCCTCACGATGTTCCCCTCCACCATGAAGATCACGTCGGCGGCGATGCCGTGGGCCATGTCGCCCATCCGCTCCATCTTCTGGGCCACGGAGAGGATGTCGATGATCGCCTGCGTCGCCTCCAGGTGAGCGGGGATCTCGGTGCGGGCCCAGGCGAAGACCTCCTTGCGGAGATCATCCACCCGCTGGTCCGCGTGCAGCACGTGGTGACACAGCGCCGAGTCCTCGTTGGTGAGCGCCGCCAAGGCGTCGGCCAGCATCGCCTGCACCGCCCTCGCCATGTCGAAGATCGCCGATGGGAACTCGACGGCCGGCAGGATGTTCAGCCGGATCACCCGCTTGGCGATGCTGCGGGCGAGGTCGCCCACCCGCTCGAGCTGCCCGTCGATCCGCATGGCGCCGAGCACGAACCGCAGGTCGCCGGCGACGGGCGAAGCCAGGGCCAGCACCCGCAGGCACTCCGTTTCGATCTGAATGTCCTGCTCGTCGATCTCGTGATCGCCCGACTTGACCTGCTTGGCCAGATCCACGTCGCCCGTCTCGAGCGCCTCGAAGACGCTGCGCACGCGCTGCTCCACCATGGCCCCCATGTGGAGGAGCTCGCGTCGAACGAGGAGCAGTTCCTTGTGAAGATCGATGGCCACGTGCAGTCTCCAGTCGTCCAGTGCGGCGGGTGTGCGGCTTGTTCGGCGGACCGGCGGAGGACGCTGCCCGCCGGCTGCCAGGCGTGGTTCACCCGAAGCGACCGGTCACGTAGTCCTGCGTGTCGCGGCAGCGCGGATTGCGGAAGATCGCCTCCGTCGGACCGTATTCGACCAATCGGCCGAGGTACATGAACGCCGTGTGGTCGCTGACGCGGGCCGCCTGCTGCATGTTGTGGGTCACGATCAGGACCGTGTAGCTGCCGCGCAGGCTGTGAATGAGCTCCTCGACCTTGGCGGTGGCGATCGGATCGAGGGCCGAGCACGGCTCGTCCATCAGGAGGATCTCGGGACGGGTGGCCACCGCCCGGGCGATGCAGAGACGCTGCTGCTGGCCGCCCGAGAGGGCAAGGGCGCTGTCGTGGAGCCGGTCCTTGACCTCGCCCCACAGCGCCGCATCGCGCAGGGAACGCTCGCACACCTCCTGGAGGACGCCGCGGCGCTTCTCGCCCATGAGCCGAAGGCCGTACACCACGTTCTCGAAGATCGACTTCGGAAAGGGGTTGCTCTTCTGGAACACCATCCCGATGCGCTTGCGAAGCGAAATGACGTCCGTCTTGGTGTCGAAGATCGGGCGGTCGTTGAGCAGCATGTTCCCGGTGGTGCGCACCGAGTCGATGAGGTCGTTCAAGCGATTCACGCTGCGGAGGAGCGTGCTCTTGCCGCAACCGCTCGGGCCGATGAGGGCCACCACCTTGTGCTGGGGCACCGCCATCGTGACGCCATGGAGCGCCTGGGCGGCGCCGTAGTAGAGCGAGAAGTCCTCGACGCGGAGCACGTGGGGCAGGTCGTGGGCCAACTCCGGGTGCACGACGGCTTGGAACCGACGGTGCTCGGCGATCGAGTCGATCACCGACCCCTGGCCGCTCTCCGTCGAGACGAACGGCGTCTCGCGATCCGCAAGGAGCGAGCCGCGGGCGATCGGCTTCGTATCCGGCCCGTTCCCATCGCCGGCCGAAGACGACGCGGAGGCGTGGAGGACGGCTTTCCTTGGAGTCTCGGTGGGGGACATCAGAAGGCTCCCGTGGCGTACTTGCGCCGCAGCCGCTCGCGAATGAAGATGGCGCCGAGATTCATGGTCACCACCAGCGTGATCAAGAGGAGGGTCGAGGCAAACACCATAGGGCGGGCGGCCTCCGAATCCGGCGACTGGAACGCGAGATCGAAGATGTGGAACCCCAGGTGCATGAACTTCCGATCGAGGTGCAGGAACGGCGCGGTGGTGTCGACGGGAAGCGTCTCCGCCCACTTGACGACGCCGACGATCATAAGCGGCGCGACCTCGCCGGCGCCGCGGGCCATGGCGAGGATCATGCCGGTGATGATCCCGGGGCCAGCGGCGGGAAGGACCACCCGCTGGATCGTCTGCCACTTGCTGGCGCCGCAGGCGAGGGAGCCCTCGCGAACGCCCCGGCTGACCGCCGCCAGCGACTCCTCGGTCGCCACGATCACCACCGGCACCGTCATCAGAGCCAGGGTGAGGGAAGCCCAGAGGATCCCGCCGGTTCCGAACACCGGCCCCTCGCTGTCGGGATAGAAGAGGCGGTCGATCGAGCCGCCCAACCCGTACACGAAGAACCCGAGGCCGAAGACGCCGAACACGATCGAGGGCACGCCGGCCAGGTTGTTGATCGCGATCCGGACCGTGCGGACGACCAGTCCCTCCTTGGCGTACTCGCGCAGGTAGATCGCGGCGATCACGCCGAACGGCGTGACGGCGATGCTGAGGATGACCGTCATCACGAACGTGCCGAAGAGCGCCGGGAAGATTCCTCCCGCCGTGTTCGCCTCCCGCGGGTTCTCGGAGACGAAGGCCCACATGTTCTTGAAGAACTGCCCGAGGCGACCGGCGAACCCCATCTGGTTCGGCCAGGTCACGTGCACGACCTGTCCCGCGACAATCGACTTCTCGCGTCCGTCGGCGATGCGGTAGGTCAGGGTGGAGGCGTCCTGCTCGGCACGAAGGGCGCGGGCCTCAGCGGCCATTCCCTCGAACGCCGACTGGAGCTCCGCCGTCTGCTCGTCGATCGAAGCGATCGCCGCCGGATCGGGAGGGGCGTCGCCCGCCACACGCTCGAGGCGCTTCCGTTCGATGCGAAGCGCCTGGATGCGAGCCGCGTTGTCGCCGATCCTGACCTTCTCGAGGTGCTCGATCTCGGCGCTGCGGGCGCGGGCCGCGGCCAGCGTCTCCTTCAAGGCCGGGAGGAATCCCGGGGCTTCCGCCTCGATCGGCGCCGCCCCCGGGCGCTGGAGCGACACCAGCGTGCCGATCGTGAGATACTCGATCTGTTCGATCACGACCTCGTCGGGCGGATAGGAGATCGACGCCACCTCGTCGGCGTCGAGGTAGCGGAAGCCGCTCCCGAAGAAGTCCTTGTTCCCGGTCTGAAGGTACAGCTCCTCGCGATCGCCTTCGCCCGGCGCCTTCTTGTGGCGCGACTCGATCACCATGGCGACCAGGAAGGGCGCTCCCTCGCGCTCTTGGGCGGATGTCGTCAGCTCGATGCGGGCCACGCGATGCGGCCAGAACGCCTCAAGGCCCTTGTAGACGATCAGGCCGAGAAGCACGACGACCATGGCCAGACCGACCACCAGGCCCATCCCGGTGAGCCAGACGAACGGTTCGCCCGAGGCCAGGAGCGGCGTGCGGTTCTGCGGTGATGGTGGCGGCGAGGGCATGTCGGCGTTCAGACGGTCTTGTAGCGGTTGCGGAGATGCTGGCGGAGGACCTCGGCCACCGTGTTCACCACGAAGGTCATGAGGAACAGCAGCATGGCGCCGAGGTACAGGGCGCGGAACAGGGTGCCGTGGTGGGGGGCCTCGGGCAGCTCCACCGCGATGTTCGCCGACAACGTGCGCATGCCCGAGAAGACGTTCCACTCCATGATCGGGGTGTTCCCCGTGGCCATGAGCACGATCATGGTCTCGCCAACCGCGCGGCCGAGGCCGACCATGAGCGCCGAGAAGATGCCGGCGCTCGCCGTGGGCACCACCACCCGCATCGCCGTCTGCCAGCGGGTGGCACCGAGGGCGAGCGATCCCGACCGCAGGTTCTGAGGCACGTTCGAGAGGGCGTCTTCGGCGATCGTGAAGATGATGGGAATGACGGCGAAGCCCATCATGAACCCGACGATCATCGAGTTGCGCTGCTGGAAGTCGAGCCCGGTGGCATGACGCCACCAGTCCCGGAAGTCCGCCACCCGCTGACCCGTGTGCGGATCGGTGGTGACGAAGAGGACGCGCTCCAGGAGCGGTCCCGCGACGAGGGCGAGACCAAAGGCCGCGGCGAGAAGTGCGGTGAGGACCGCGAGCTCGCCAAAGAGTCCCATGCGGTTGCGCACCTGCAGCGGCACCTTCGGCCACAGCCAGCCGACCAGCATGGCCAGCACCGGCACCAAGGCCAGGAGAACGAGCACCGTGGGGACCCGCGTCTCCAGGATCGGGGCCAGCCACAACGCGCCGAGGAAGCCGAGCACCACGGACGGCAGGGAGGCCATGATCTCCATGACCGGCTTCACGATCGCCCGCACCTTGTAGTGGGCGAACTGCGAGGTGTAGACCGCCGCCGCCAGCGCAATCGGCAGCGCGAGCAGCAGAGCGAAGAAGGTGCCCTTCAGCGTGCCGAAGATCAATGGCACCATCGAGAGCTTCGGCTCGAACTCGTCGCTGCCCCCCGTCGACTGCCATTCGAACCTGGGTTCCGAGGCGCCCTCGTACCAGATCTTCCCGAAGAAGGCCCGCCAGCTGCTCTCGGCGTGCGGATCGTCCAGGCGGTAGACGTGGAGGCGATCCTGATCGTCGAGGAACACGATGCGGTCGTTCTTTCCGCTGATCGTGGCCAAGGTGGGCCGGAACGGCAGCGTCTCCTGCCAACGGATCGACTCGGTCGTGCTGTAGCGAAGGCTCACCTCGTCGCCGCTTCCGACGAGGAAGGTCTTGTTCCTGACGCTCTTGGCGTAGAGATCGCCCGCCCCCGCCAACGGCGGGAACTCCTTGGTGAGGCCCCACAGTCGAGGCGAGTTGTCCTCCGGTCGGAAGAGGCTGAACACCCGGTTCAGGCCGTCGCTGTTGACCAGGGCCAGCGACACGTCGCCGAAGATGTACTGCGCCAGCGAGATCTCCCTCGATGGTGCATCCTCGAAGGGCACGAACCGCTGATGCAGGCC
Organism: Phycisphaerales bacterium; assembly: GCA_020427695.1. Lineage (GTDB taxonomy): Bacteria > Planctomycetota > Phycisphaerae > Phycisphaerales > SM1A02 > JAGQOG01. The sequence continues at coordinate 6,793 of JAGQOG010000016.1, read as the reverse complement.
GAAGCCGCCTTCCTGTTGGACGAAGGAGTACATCGTGCCGCCACGGCAGCGCACGAGGAAGCTGTCGCCGCGGCTCGAGGCGAGCACCTCGAGAGGCTCGCCGTCGAAGGGCGTGTCGATCTCCACGGCGCTGTCGACGACGGTCTTCCCGGAGCCGGTCAACGACCTTCGCTGGCGCATCGTGACCGCGCGCACCGATCGGCGGCCGTCGGTCTCGACGATGACCACCGCCACCTTCCGATCCCCGGAGTCGCCGTAGTCGAGCGCCACCACGCGCCCGGCGTCGATGCCGAGCGAGATGGCGGCTCCGGCATCGACGTCGGCGACGATCGTGCGGACATCGTCCTTGAATTCGGGGTGGTATCCGATGTGCACGACCGCCAGGCGCCGATCGGCGGTGGCGACCACGAGATTTCCGCCGCCCACCAGGCGCAGGGCGGCGATCGGCGACTGGAGCGTTTCGGCGAGGTCGTCGGTCTGCGGCGGGCGACCCCCGACGAGATCCACGAAGGTGATCCGGCCGTCCGGAGCAATCAGCGCCGGGAGCTCCGACCATTCGTCGGTGGCCAGGGCGGCGTAGGTGCCGGCGGGAACGTCATGCTCGGAAAGCAGTTCCACGGAGGCGCCGCGGAAGAGCGGCAGGATCTGCCACAGGATGAACAGGAAGATCGCGAGCACCGCGACGATCACGCCCACGCCGCCGGCGCGGATGAGCACCGACATGACGGAGTCGACGATCTTGATCGACCTCGATGCCTGGAATCGACCAGCGTCCGCCCGGCCAGGAGGAGAGAACGCGTCGGGCTTGCCGGTGATGGTCGCCATGGAGGCCCGCGGACGAGGATCCACTGATCAGCGTGCGTTCGGGGCGACGCTGGGTGCAGGCCGGCGGCTCCGTGACGTCTCGGAAGCGGACGCTGCAGAAGGCGTCGGAGACGGTGTCCCGCCTCCGACGCGAAGATCTGATCGGAGCCGACGCGGTCGGCTCACCTCGGACTTACTTGGTCATCATCCTCGTGTTGGTGGTCACGAGGTCGGTGGTCAACGGGAAGTAGCCGTCCTTCACCACGATCTGCTGCCCCTCCTGGGAGAGGACGTACTTGAGGAACTCGGCGGTCAGCTTGTCGAGCGGCTGCCCCGGCTTCTTGTTGACGTAGATGTAGAGGAACCGGGCGAGAGGATACGAGCCGTCGAGGCAGTTCGCGTACGTGGGCTCGTACATCGTGCCGTCGGAACCGGCGACATCGATGGCGCGGACGCCGGCGGTGGCGTAGCCGATGCCGGAGTAGCCGATGCCGCCGAGGTCGCCCGCGACGCCCTGCACGACGGCGGACGATCCCGACTGCTCCTTGACGGAGGCCTTGTAGTCGCCCTTGCCGAGCACGTGCTCCTTGAAGAAGCCGTACGTGCCGCTCGCACTGTTGCGGCCGTAGAGGCTCATGGGCTTGCGGGCCCAATCGCCGGTCAGGCCCACCTGGCCCCACGTGGTGATGTCGGAGGCCGCGCCGAGCTTGCGGGTGCTGGAGAAGATCGCGTCGAGCTGCTGCATGGACAGGCCCTTGACCGGGTTGTCCTTGTTGACGAACACGCCGAGGGCGTCGATGGCGACCGCGATCTTGGTGGGCTTGTAGCCGTACTTCTTCTCGAAGGCGTCGATCTCGCTCTGCTTCATCTCGCGGCTCATGGGGCCGAGCTGCGAGGTGCCCTCGATGAGGGCGGGCGGAGCGGTCGAGGATCCCTTGCCTTCGACCTGGATGTTCACGTTCGGGTAATGCCGCTTGAACCCCTCGGTCCAGAGCGTCATCAGGTTGTTCAGGGTGTCCGAGCCGATGCTGTTCAGGTTGCCGGACACGCCAGACACCGGCGTGTAGGACGGGATGGACTTCTCAACGGTCGGGGGGGCGGCCAACGCAAGAGCGGCGGCGCCGGTGCCGAGAACAGCGACAGCGACGAGCGACAGCGTGCGGTTCATGGGAAGGGGTCTCCGGGAGGTGACGACGATCAGCGGCGGACCTGAACCGGACCACTCGCTCGTCGTGCCGGCGCATCGTGTGCAGCCCGCGCAAAGATTGTGTTAAGGAGTCGAGGGACTTGCGCTTGAGGCGACACCCGTGCCCACCGGAAGGAGGAGCCGGAAGTCGCTGCCGACGCCGACCTTGCTCTCGACCTCCACCCGCCCCCCGAGCGCCAAGGCGATGTGCTTGACGATGGCGAGCCCGAGGCCCGTACCCCCGTGGTCGCGGCTCCGCGCCCGGTCCACCCGGTAGAACCGCTCGAAGATGCGGGCGAGGTGCTGGGGCGCAATGCCTGGCCCGCGGTCTCGAACCGCGATCTCGACAAACCCCCCGTCGGCGATGGCGCCGGTGACCCGGACCTTGGTTCCCGCCGGGCTGTAGGTGATGGCGTTGGAGACGAGGTTTGCAATCGCCTGCTCGACCAACGAGGGGACCACTCGGATCATCAGGTCTTCCGGGACCTCGATCTCCACCACGATCTGCTTCGCGTCGGCCGCGGACTGGAGCTGGCCGACCACTTCTCGAACCAACGACCGAACGGGCGTGTCCTTCGTCTCGGGACTCTCCCGCAGGCCCGCCTGCTCCAGGCGCGAGAGGGCGAGCAGGTCCTCGATGATCGCGGCCAGGCGCTGGGCGTTTCGACGGATGATGTCCAGGAACCGAGCCGTCTGCTCGCGGTCCTCGACGCCCACCTGGACGAGCGTGTCCACATACCCCTTGATGTTGGTGATCGGCGTCCGGAGCTCGTGCGAGACGTTGGCGGCGAAGTCGCTGCGCAGGGACTCGAGCTGGCGGAGCTTGGTGATGTCGGTCAGCGTGACCAGGAGACCGGCTGGCCGGCCCTGCTCGTCGCAAAGCGGCTCGCTGGCGGCTTGGATGGTCGCCCGCTGTCCACCCGTGTTGATCCGGAACTCGGCGGTCAGCGGCTCACTCGCCTCGACGGCGTCCTTGACAAAGGCATTGAGCTCCGCCTCGCGAGCGACCTCCTCGACCAGCCGGCCACGAACGGCGCGGGCATCCAGACCCAGCAGGTCGGCTGCCGCCCGGTTCATGCTCAGCAGCCGATGATCGTGGTCGATCGCCAGGAGCGCCGTGCCCATCGACTGGAGGATCGCGTTCTGTTCGGCGGACGCCTGCTCGAGGCCCGCCAGTCGCGAGGCAAGGGTGCGACGCGTCCGGTCCACGGCTCGCGCCACCGGAGTCAGCTCGGTGTGCCACCGACCATTGAGCGATGGTGCCGGGCCATGGGGCATCGCCTCGACCGCGGCGATGAGCCCGGCCGCGGCATTGGCCTGCTTTCGTCCGCGGCGCCAGCCGACCACGAGTGCCCCGCCGCCGGCGACCAGGAGAATGCCGGCGGCGACGAGCCGGCGGATCCCCGTCGGATCCTCCCCGAGTCCGACAAAGAGTGCGAGCGCCGCGATCGCCAGCACGGTCGCGAGCGCGAGACCGGCCCGAAATCCTGTGGTGTCGGAGAGGCGAAGCGTCATGACCCGCAGTGACGGTAGGCGGTCATTCGTCCAACGCCGGCATCGCCTCGGCGAATCGGTAACCCACCCCGCGCACGGTCTCGACCAGGGCGGAGAGGTCCCCGAGCTTCCGCCGCAGGGCCGTGATGTGAACATCCACGGTCCGGCTCGACAGCACCGTGGAGCGGCCATGCACCGCGGCGATGATCTGGTCGCGGGTGCGCACGAACCCCGGCCGCTGGGCGAGGTGGTGCAGGAGGCTGAACTCGGTGAGGGTCAGCTCGATCGGCTGGCCGTGGCACAGGACGACGTGGCGGTTCGTATCGATGGTGAGGGCGCCATCCGCCAGCACCAGCCGGCCTTCCGACGCAATCGGCGCATCGCCGTCGTGCCGCCGCAGCACGTTCCGGACTCGGGCCACGAGCACCCGCGGGCTGAACGGCTTCGTGATGTAGTCGTCGCCGCCGAGCTCGAGGCCTGCGACGATGTCCGTCTCCTCGCCCTTGGCGGTCACCATGATGATGGGAATGGCGCGGGTCTCCTCGCGCTGCTTGAGCCGCCGACACACCTCGAGCCCGTCGAGATCGGGAAGCATGAGATCAAGCACCAGGACGGAGGGCGGGTTCTCCCGGGCGGCGTCAAGTGCCTTGCGGCCCGAGGTCACGTGGCGAGTGGCGAATCCCTCGCGTCGCAGGTGGAACGCGATGAGTTCCGCGATCTCCGGTTCGTCCTCGACGATCAGAACCTCGACCTTCGACACCGTCTGCGCTCCTGAATGAACGGGGGAGGAGCCGATTCCGGCTCGGAGGCAGAGTATCGTTTCCGTCCGAACGGTGAGACAAGGCCCCGGCGCGAAGAATGCGTTCAGGATCGTTCAGGGTCGCGCTGGCGCCGCGTTGCCGCCGCGTGGACGGGGGCTTCGGGAGAACTGGGCAACGCGCCCTGGCGGTCCGCCGGCAGGGGAAGGTCGCAGGTCAGGCTGGCCTTTCCCGCCACACGCACGATGCCGCAGGTGAGCCCCTCCCGACGGAGCACCTCGAGGACTTCCGCATCGTCCATCGGTTCGGCGCTGAACGTCGGCTCCGCCCGCCATCGATCGAGGATGTCCGGATCCGTGCCGACGAGTTCGATCCGGAGCGTCGGCGCCGGTGGAGGTGGGGCAGGCGGTGTCGTCCGCTCCACGGTGGCGCCGCCAGCGGGGGGGCGAACCGCCGTCCGGGCGACGCCTTCGATTGCCAGGACGGCGGCCGCCCCGACCAGGACCAGCACCAGCGCGGCTGCCGCGCGGCGGCGGCGCACTCGCGACCGTCGCACCACCTGCACCTCCTTGAGGAGCGACTCCAACATGCGGTCGCGCCGTGCGGCCCCGGCGGGGCTCAAGGTCAGGGCGGAAACAACGGATGGGTCGGGAGGCGCGTTCATGAGGAAATGCTCCTTCGCAGCGCGGACAGGATGCGGTTGAGGCGGCCGTCCACGGCGCCAGTGCTGAGTCCAAGGGCAGCGCCGATCCGCGCCAGCGTCCAATCGCGGGCGTAGCGGGCGGCGAGTAGTTCCTGTTGCTCGGGGGAGAGGTCGTTGACGCGGGCCCAGGCGGCGTCGCGGAGGTCTGGCGCCGAGTCGGATTCCGGGGTGGTCACGGGTCGGCGCTCGTGCCGTCGACGTCGCTCTTCGGCGCGAAGACGATCGAGCGCGCAACGCTCGATCGTCCGGGCCAGCCACGCGGCCAGCGCAGCTTCATTCGGGAGCGGCGGCAGTCGTCGAACCACCCGCAGCATGGCGTCCTGGACGACGTCGAGGCAGAACGACTCGTCGCGACCCGTGGAGCGTCGAGCCATGGCGTGCGCCCGATCGAACCACGCCCGATAGAAGCCAGCGAACGCCTCGCCATCGCCGGCCGCGATCGCAGCGGTGAGAGCCGCGATGTCATCGCCTGGTTGCGAATGGGGGCGTGCCCGCTCGTCCACGCTCACCTCCGTTGGGGACGGCACGAGGCCGGTGCGATGGGGTGCGCCGGCGGTTCACCGAATCCTTCGGTCGCCGGGTTCACTTCGGCCGATTCGCCTGCGCGTCGGCGGCCTTGGCCCGCAGGGCTTCGATCTCCTGCAGCAGGTTGTCGCGCTCGCGCGTCAGCGCCTGGGCCTGGGCCTGGGCATCGGAATACTGCGACACCACCTCGCTCCACCGTTGCTTGAGCATTGCCAACTCGTCCTTCGTGCGATGGACTTGGTCCTCGAGTCGGGCAGCATTCTGGTCCCGAGCTCGGATCTCCTCCGTCGCCACGGCCAGCTTCTGCTCCATCTCTTGCTGCGCTGCGGTCAACTCGGCGATTTGCCTGCGCTGCTCACCCGCCCTGAACGAGTCCTGCAGCGCATCGATGACCCCCTTGATCGCCACCAGTTCCGGTCCTGTCCCCACGGCGGCCAAGACCCCGGTCTCCTCGTGGTAGCGGACCTTCGGAGGTCGTGACGGGTCGGAGATCATCGAAAGCGCCGACTCGATCGCGGAGAGTGCCGCCTTCGGCTCCATGCCGGCGTCGGTGACCCAACGCAACGACCAGACCGCGAGTTCCTGGCTTCGTGCGGGGGACCGATTGACCTGCATGCCGGGTCGAACCACCGCCTGCGCTTGCACGGAGTAGACCGGTCTCCCTTCGCCACTGTCGATCTCGATGACCTTGGCGTACCACTGCTCGTCCGAGGACTGCGGAAGGGTCGTGAGAAACTGGATCGCCGTATCCAGTGTGACCCCGGTGAGCGTCAACGGCGGAACGGGGATGTTCTGCAACCCTTCGCCGATCACGAGGTTCGGGGGCTCCGCCAACTTGGTCTTGGCGACCTTCTGGAGCGCGGCCACGTAGTCAGCGGCGGTGCCGCCGGGGAAGTCGAGGTTGAGCTCGGATCGAGAGGGCTCTTCCTGTTGAGGGACGGCCAAGGCCGTACGGGTTCCCGGCACGACGGGCAGGATGGCGAGGCAGACACAGGCCGCGAGCGAGAGAACGGGATTCCGAAGGGTGCGCATGACGGAAGACTCCTGATGCGTGGAATGAGCGGGTTCAGCTGCGACCCGGGGTGGTGCGGCAGCCGCATGCTGCGTGGGTCAAACGCCGCCCGGCCCTCGTTTTCGCGCGAATCCCGCGGAATTCCTACCGCGCCGTGGTGCCCGCGGCCGGCCGTACCCATGATCCCGCCAAGGCCTGCATGAGGCTTCGGCCCGTGACGCCGGGGAGTGTGATCTCGACATGATCGTCGGCCAGGGCACCGAGCACCGCCATCGCCATGGCCTCGCGGGCCCCGAGTGGCACGCCTCGAT
>JAGQOG010000252.1 GCA_020427695.1 Phycisphaerales bacterium | reverse complement strand
GAGCGATTCCTGCGTCACGAACCCATCGGCGCTCGACCGCCGAGCGCGGGCTGGCAGGCCTAGCGCGGTGAACACGCCGTCACGGTGGACGATCCTCGAGACGAATCGTCCCTGTGAACGACGGGGTATCAGGTGTCAGGTATCAGGCACCCGCCAACGGACGCGGGTGGTCGATCTCAGACCTCCCGCGGGTCGACGGCTCGTCCGTCGGCCCGCCGAGCGTTCGCGCGCGCGATCGCACCCTCCGCGCCCGACCGTCCGAGTGCCGCCAACACCTGATACCGGATCCCTGATCCCTGCCCGCCTATACCCACCACGGCTTCGCGGGCTTCTCCTCGATCATCACCTGCGAGAGGTACTCGACGGCCTTCTCGAAGCCCTCGTTGATGCTCATGAGCGCGTCCTCGTGCTCGATGCTGAGCACGCCGTCGTATCCATAGCGCCGCAGCATCGAGACGAACGGCTTCCAGAACTCGTCGCCGTGCCCGTAGCCGCAGGTGCGGAACGACCACGAGCGCCGCTTCAGGTCGGTGTACGGCCGCGCATCGTTGTAGCCGTTCACCGGCCCCTCGTGCCGGTCGAGTTCGGTGTCCTTGGCGTGGCAGTAGAACAGCAGTCCCGCTTCGCCAAGGGCGCGGGCGGCCAGCACCGGATCGATCCCCTGCCAGAAGAAGTGCGACGGATCGAGGTTGGCGCCGAGCACCGGTCGTCCCTTGATCCCCGCCGCCTTCATCGACTGCTCCGACAGCCGGATCAGCGTGTCGGGGTTGTACACCGCGAACCCGGGATGCGCTTCCCACGCCACCTTCACGCCGAGCTTGCGGGCGAGCCGCGCTTGTGCCGACCAGTACGGGATCAGCACCTCGTCCCACTGGTAGGTCAGGATGGCCTGGTAGTCGGGCGGCCATGCACACGTCACCCAATTCGGCGTCTTGTCGGCCTTGGAGCCGCCCGGGCAACCGGAGAAGGTGATGACGGTGTCCACACCCAGCTTGGCCGCAAGCTGCATCGCCGTCACGAACGCCTCGTGATGCTTGCGGGCCGAGGTCCGGTCGGGGTGGACCGGGTTTCCGTGAACCGCCAGCCCGGAGATCTCCAACCCCGCCGAACGGACGGTCTCGACGATCTGGCGACGCTGGGCGTCGGACTCGAGCACCTTGCGCGGGTCGAAGAACGGGGCTCCGGGATACGCCCCGACGGGTATCTCGACCGCGTCCAGGCCCACCTCGACGCAGTAGTCGATCATCGCCTCGAACGACATCCCCGAAAACAGGGCCGCCATCACGCCGAGCTTCATGGGCTACTCCTTGCCGGCCGAGCGGCCGAAGGCCTGTGAGGATACACCATCGCGTGGAAGGGGCTGGCGGAGCGTTGCATGGCGGGCGGTTGGGTCCAACAATGTCTCCATGCTCCTTCGACCGCTGTTCCTCGTTCTTCCGCTGGTTTGCTCGGGCTTCCTGCCTGCCGCGCTCGGGGACGATCCGCCGGCCGAGACCCCGGCCGGCGGACAGGCGGCGCCGGCGGAGGCGGAGCACGAGCGGGTGTACATCTTCGTGGATCGGCGCACGGAGGCCAAGGGCTACGTCGAGACCGAGGACGACGAGGTCATCGTCATTCGCTGGAAGGACGAGGTCCAGAGCTTCGCCAAGGGCCGTGTCTTCCGCATCGTCCGACTCGTGGACCCGGCGCCGGGCCAACAGGGCTATGTCGTGCTGCGCGACGGGCAGGTGCGTCGCGGCACCATCATCGAGGACAGCTTCGACGAGGTCACGCTCGAGATCGAGGGGATCCGCAGCGTGTTCCCGCGCGAACTGGTCGACCATGTCGAGCTCCAGCCCACGTTCGAGCAACGGCTCGAACAGATGCGAAAGGGCCTGACGGAGGACAATCATCTGGCCCGCTTCGAGTTGGCGCGCTGGCTGTTCAATCAGCGGCAGTACGCCATGTGCCGCGAGGAGCTCACGTTCATCCTCGATCGCACGGAGATGCCGGAGGCGCGGCAGCTCATGCGGCTGGTGGACGCCCAGCTCACGCTCGAGCGGGCGGGGTCGCACGGAACCGGCAACGAAGGATCCGCCGGATCGGACGGCCTCGGGGGCGCTCCGGGCGGATCGCGCAGCGGTCGCGTGGACCAGCGCGATCTGGTGCCGCACCGGCTCCTGACGGCCGACGACGTGAACCTGATCCGCGTGTACGAGATGGACTTTCGTCGCCCGCCCCGGGTGACGGTGTCGCCCGACACGATCCGAACCCTCATCGAGCGGTACGGCGCCAGCGACCTGATTCCCGCGAGCAGCGAAGAGCGGACCGCGATGTTCCGGGCCGAGCCGCTCGACATCGTGCGGCTCATGTTCCGGCTCAAGGCCCGCGAACTCTATCCGGACGTCAAGGTGCTGACCGAGCCCGAACACCTGAATCTGTTCCGGCAACGCGTCCACAACGCGTGGCTCATGAACAACTGCGCCACCAGCCGCTGCCATGGCGGCGTCGACGCGGGCGGCCTCTTCCTTCACAACCGCAACTACAAGGACGAGCGCGTTCGATACACGAACCTGCTGATCCTGGACAGCCTCTCCTTCAACGGCCGCCGGCTCGTCGACTACGACGATCCGCTCATGTCGCTGCTGATCCAGTACGGACTGCCCCGAACCGAAGCCCGCCTGCCGCATCCGGACGTCAAGGGATGGCGTCCCGCCTTCACCCAGGCCAACCAGCGGCTGCTCTCGGACGCGGTCAATTGGATCCGCGGCATGTACCAGCCTCGGCCGCACTATCCGGTGGACTACGAGCCGCCCGATCTGAGCGTGCCCGACCGGGCCGACGCTCCGGCCGACCGCCAGGACCGGTGACGAGCCCGCCGGGGCCCTCCTGAAAGCCCGCAACGCGGCTGTTACACTCCCCGGTTCCCGCCCACCGACGCGCGCCCGCCGGAAGCGACCCTTCGCCCCCCGGCTCGTCGGACTCCGACCGAGACCCGAAGCATGACGCCGCCACCCGCCTCCATCATCGTCCGTCTTCTGGCCGGCTGCCTTGTCGCGTCGGTCGCCCTCACCGCGTGCGAGGACCGCACCGCCCGCCAGCAGACTGCCGCGCGCTCCACCATCTCGAACGTGGTGGCGAGCTACGGCACGCTCCGCCCCCTCGCCTCGTTGGCGTCGGATCCCGAGGGGCTCGACTCGACCCGGAACCGGCTCACCGCGCTCCTCAACGAACTCTCGAGCATCGAGGGCGCCTCGCCGGGCCAGGAGGCCGCGGTCGCGGCCCTGTCCGCGAGCATGCGATCCGATCTGGCGGGCATCGCCGTGGCGCGGCTCTCGGCGTTGGAGGCGGAGCAGGTGCGGGCCCGATCGATCGCCAACAGCATGATCGATGCCTCGCTGCTTCTGGACGCGCTCGCCACGGCGGACGAGGCATTCGATGTCCGGAACGAGGAAGCGGAGCTTGGCGCCGTGCGCGCGGCCGCGGAGAAGGGCTTGGCCAACATTCAGGTGGCCATTCGCGATCTCGACGGGCCGATCGGCTCGCTCGAGGACGCCAACCGGGATGCGCTCGCCGCCGCGGTGGCCCTCGACCAGCAGTCGCGCGATCTCAAGCGCATGGCCGTTGACGCGGGCGCCGCCGATGGATTCCCGTACTTCGAACAAGCGGCCATGAAGCGCCGCGAAGCGGACAAGCTCCGGATCGATGCCGCGCGAAACGACATCCAACTGGCGGAGCTGGAGCCGCAGCGCCGACTGGCCCAGTCGTCGGCGGACGGCTTCCAGTCGTTGATCGCGGCCGTGGGCAGCGCCAAGTCGGGCCTGCAGCAGTTCGCGAACGACACCAAGGCCCGAGCCGCGGACAACCGCAAGACGCTCGATTCCTTGCGCGGGTCCGTGCAGGCGCTGGTCAAGACCATGCTCGACGTTTCGTCGGGCGAAATGAGCCAGTTGTACGAGCAGGCCGGGGCGGACCTCGAGAAGGCCGCCAGCCTTGCCGGACGCGGCGCGGCGCCCCAGAGCGGGCGCGACGGCTCGACGTCGGCCAAGCTGGCCGTGGCCTCCGCCCGTCAAGCCCAGGCCCAGATGGAATGGATGCGAGCGAGGGGTCTCCAGGGGAGCGTGCAGCTGCTGGGCCGGCTGGTCTCGGCGGGCGGAACGCTCGGCGATCCGGCGGCGCTCAAGACGATGCTCGACGAGGCCACCACCGCGCACACCGCCGCGGTCGAACGCACCAAGGAGCTGCTGAACTCGACCGTCGAGGCGATCGACCAGTCCGGCGCCGACGAGTCGCTGACCGCACCGATCAAGGTGGCGGTGACCGAGTCGATCGCCGCACTCAGCGGTGCGACCATCGATCCCTCGGCGCCCGGGAAGTCGGGGGCGGTCGGCGGATCGGGTCGAGGCTTCGGCGGTGCGCCGGGCGCCTCCGGCGGCGAGGAGAGCCCGGAAGCGGTTCTGGCGGCGCTTCAGGCGTTGGGCGACTCCAGCATCGAGGAGGCACCTCGCTTCTTCGCCCTGATGAAGGCCTCGAGCCCCAGCGCACGGCAAACGCTCGCCGCGATGGCGGTCACGGTGGAGACGATGGGGAATCTCCTCCAGGCCGTTGAAGACACGTTCGGTCCGGGGGCAGCGGACAGTCCCGAGAGCAAGATGGTGATGCCCAGCACCGCGTTCGTGGATGCGACGGTCACCTCGCAGACCGACACGCGGGCGACCATTGGCGGTCCGTCGATGCCGGACGGACGCGAGTTGGACCTCGTCCGCTCGGGCGGCAAGTGGTTCATCGACGCCGACTCCTTCCTCGGTGGACTGAAGCTTCCGTTCGACCCCCAGATGATGGGAATGCTCGATGCGATCAAGCCCATGATGAAGTCGGCGGCCGACGACGTCGCCGGGCGGGTGCGGGCCGGCGAGTTCGCCGATGCGAAGCAGGCGATGGCGGCGTTCCAAGAGGCGATGATGAAGAAGGTGATGGAAGGCGCCGCGTCGGGAACGCTCCCTGGCGCCGTCCCGGGCGGGTGATCCGCTTGCGGCCATGGACTCCACCAGGACTACACCCGGAAGCGAAGGCTCGGCACGAGATCTGCTGACGGCCTTCGCCCGGGTGAAGGCGGTGTCCACGGTGGTGATCGCGGTGCTGGGAGCAGCGGTGGGCTGGTTCGCCCTGTACCGGATCGGGATGGCCGCCCGCCAGTTCGAGGTCGATCTCGGGAAGGCATCCGCGCTCGCCCAATTCGCGGTCGCACGACCGTGGATCGCGTGTCTCCCGGCGCTTGGGGCCTTGGTCTGCGGCATCGCCATGCTGCGAACCCGGGGGCCGGCGCTGGCGATGGCCGTCCTGCTGGCTGCGGCGTGCATGCTGACCCTGCTCGCCATCGTGGGCGTCACCGTCGTCGAAGTGCTGGCGCCGATGTACCAGTACCAGCCGATCGATTGACCAAGCCCCCGGGCGTGGCGCGACGGATCGGACAACGACCGCCTCTCCGGTCGAACGCCATGGGCGACACCACCACGGCCTCCATCCTCGACCGCTGTCGGGCCCTCGGCTTCGCCCTTGCCGGGGTGGCGAGCGCCCAGCGCTCGAACCGGGTCGCCGAGCTGCGGGCGTGGCTGGAGGCTGGTCGCAACGGCTCGATGTCCTGGCTGGAGGACCACCTGGAGCTGCGCATCGATCCCCGCGCGCTGGTGCCCGCTGCGCAATCGGTGATTTGCGTCGCCGACCGCTACGCCGACGGCCGGCCGGACCGCCGCGACCGATCCCTGGCGGGCCGAGTCGCCCGCTACGCCCGAGGCGCCGACTATCACACTGCCTTGCGTCGGCGGCTGGAGACGCTGCGCGACGAGCTTCGTCGGACCCATCCGAAGCACCGCTTCCGCGCCTGTGTGGACACCGCCCCGATCCTCGAGCGCGAACAGGCGGCGCGTGCGGGGCTCGGGGCCATCGGCAAGCACACGCTTCTGATCGAGCCGGGAGTCGGGAGCTGGCTCCTGCTCGGCGAGATCGTCACCACGCTCGCCCTGGAACCGACCACGTCCGATGCGGCGCTCGACGTGTGCGGAACCTGCTCGCGCTGCATCGACGCCTGTCCCACGGCCGCGATCGAACCCTGGACCGTCGATGCCAGCCGCTGCATCAGCTACCTCACGATCGAACGGCGCCTCCCGATCGATCCGACGCTGCACGCGGCGATCGGCGACTGGATCTTCGGGTGCGACATCTGCCAGGAGGTCTGCCCCCATTGCCAGCCGACCCGGCGGTCGCGGGCGGCGAAGCGTCATCCCGACTACGCTCCGGTCAGGACGACCCTCGACGCCTTGGAGGTGCTGGGATGGAACGAGGACGACTGGGCTCGCGCGGGACGCTCCGGCCCCCTCGAGCGGGCGACCTTGGCGATGTTCCGGCGGAACGCGCTGATCGTGGCCACGAACACCTGTCCACCCGAGCGGCGAGCCGAACTCGCGGCGCGATTCCGCACGGTCGCGGAGAGCAGCGAGGAGGATCCGATGGTGCGGGAGACGGCCCGCCAGTCGCTTTCCCGGCTTGCCCGGCCAGAGCCGACGGCGAAGGACTCAGCGCAGTCCGAGGAGTCGTGAAAACCGGGACACGGGGAGATCGGGAACCGGTCCTCCCGCGCCAAGGAACGCGGATGCGGCCGCGTAGCCGCTGCGAACAGCTCCCTCCATCGTGGCGGGCCATCCGGTGTCGCACCAGTCGCCGGCGAGGAACAGGTTCCGCACGCCGCCGCCGCGAAGCCCCAGCGTGCCAGGCTCGGCGCTCGGGCGAAGCCGTTCGACGCCGGGCAGCGCCGCGAAGGTGGCCCGCTTCTCCTTGACCGCCCGGAAGGCCACGGGGGCGAGGCCGATCGAACGGGGCACGCACGCGTGCAGATCGGCCATCACCCGTTCGACGATCGCGTCCTCCGCGAGGGCCATCCAGTCGTCCGCCCCGCTGATCACCGCATGGAGGTGCTGTCGTCCCTCGGGATCGATGCCCTTGTTGAACATCCACTGCGTGTCGCGTCCGGTCAGCACCAAGTGAGGCAGGTCGAGCACGCGCTGCTCGAAGAAGAGGTGCACGCCGAGAATGGGGCTGAACTCGATCGCGGACAGGCGCTCGAGGCGGTTGTCCGCGCCACGCAGCGGTGCGGAGACGAGCTTGTCCAAGCGATCGGGCGGAACCGCCGAGACCACCGCCGAGGCGGACACGAACCCCTCGTCGGTCACCACGCCGGTGATGCGAGCACCGTCGTAGGCCAGCGACTTGGCGGAGAGCCCGGTGCGAATCTCGCCCCCCGTCTCGGCGATCAGCCGTTCGGCGGGATCGTAGAGTTCGACCAGGGGAACGGCGGCCAAACCCATGGCGCCCGCGCGTCGGCTGCCCAGGAAGCCCTCCTGGAACACCTGCATGGCACAGTCCGCGGCGACCCGTTCGACGGGAAGGTTGCACGCGCTCACGACCACGGGGCTCCAGAAGCGCTCGATGGCTCGCGGCGGCTGCCGCGTTTCCTCGAGGAACTCCATGAAGACGCGTCCACGCCAGGCGGTGCGGCCGTGGAGGCCGATGCGCAGCAGGCGCCACATCGCGCGGGCGATCGCCGCCTTCTCCGCCATCGAGAGAAACCGCATGCGGAGGAACGAGCCGGTGTAGTGGCCGGGGGCGGGAAGCAGGCCGGGGCGCATCCGATCGGGCTCTGCCGGCGGATTGGCCCAGTGGATCGCGCGATGCCACTCGATCTTGTCCGCCACGCCCAGCCGTGCGTAGAGATCGAGCAGGTTCGTGCAGCATCCCATGAGCACGTGCTGGCAGTTGTCCAGCACCGCGCCGCTGCGCGGATCGACGAAGCTCGTGGCGCGGCCGCCGAGCTTGCGCCGCGTCTCGATCACCACCGGCCGGTCGCCGGCCGCCGCGAGGCGCACGGCGGCCGCGATCCCGGCGAGACCGCCCCCCACGACCGCAACCACGCGTTGCAGCTCACGCGCCATGCGTCCCCGCGCTGGAAGGTGTGCGATGCCCGGGGAAGGACGGCGCGACGAGGGAACGCCCCGGTTTCGTGGCGAACAATCTCATGTCGTGCTGGGTCGCGCGACCACGGCGCTCGATTCGCGGGCGATCGACGCCAGGCGTCTCGCCTTGAGCGCAATCGCGGCCTTGTGCAGCGAGCTCAGGCGGATGCGCCGTTCGCCCACGATGGCCTTGGGACGGGCGAGGATCTTCTCCAGCAGCCCGTGGTAGATCCTGCTCATGGCCCAGAGCGTGGGCACGCAGGATGGTGTGATCATCGACTCCAAGGCCGCGGACCGACGGTAGTAGTGCTCGGCCCGCTGCGCCTGTCGGAGGACAAACGCGTGGCATCGGGCGGGATCCTCCCAGCGTCGCAGCGCATCGGCGGTGAGGCCCGCTTCGGTCAGCTCCGCCTTGGGGAGATAGACGCGGCCGCGATCGAGGTCCTCGCGAACGTCGCGGAGGATGTTCGTGAGCTGAAACGCCACGCCCCGGTCGATGGCGAGTTCGCGAGCGCGGGCGTCGTGGTGGCCCCAGATGTCGATGCACACCAGACCCACCGTCGAGGCCACGCGGTAGCAGAAGCCGTGGAGCTCCTCGAACGTGTCGTACTCGCGGTGTTCGAGGTCTTCGAGCTGGCCCTCGATCATCCCCTCGAAGTGCTCGGCCCGCAGCCGGAACCGCGCCGCCGTGTCGGCCATCGCGACCCAAACCGCCTCGTGACGGAACTCCTGCGGCAGCGGTTCGCCGGAGAGCAGCGCCTCGGTCCGGCGCTTCAGCTCCTCGACCCGCCGCCGCCGTTCGTCGCCGGCGATGCCCTCGGCGTCCACGAGATCGTCCGCCATCCGCATCCACGCGTAGACCGCGAACATGGCCGACCGCTGGGGCTGGGGCGTGAGCTTCAGCCCGTAGTAGAAGTTCCGCGCCCGCGCTCGGGTGATGCGCTCGCACTCCGCCAGGGCGACGGCGGCCTGGGATGGATCGACGAGGCCGCTCATGCGGCGTCTCCTCCCGCCATCGACGTGCTCAACGGCTTCGGGTCGCTGCCCGGCGCCTGCGGACGCTTGGAACCCGTCGCCCGGCGGGCGAAGCGCGTCTGCACCCACGCCCGCGCCACCAGCCCGAGCTTCGTGACGGCGCCGAGCCGGGGACGGTGAATGACCGTCTCGTAGTTCCAGGCCTCGATCGACCGCAGGATGTGGGTTCCGCCCGCATAGAAGAGCCACACGACCGGCCGGCTGCGCGGCTGCAGAAGGGGAAGGAGCGTGGCCCCCTCGTCGAAGAGCGGCCACGTGCGCTCAACGAGCGTCCGTACGACCGCGCGGCTTTCGGCGAGGAACGAACGATCGCACGCCCATCCCTGCCGGGCGCTCGTCTCGAGGCGGCGCTCGAAGTCTTCGATGCCGTTCATGTCCTGCGGCACGTAGATCCGATCCCGCTCCAGCTTGTCGCGGGCGATGTCCTGCCAGTGGTTCGTCAACTGGAGCGCGGTGCAGATGCGGTCGCTGCGCCCGAACATGTCGTCCGTGCGCGGCTCGCCAAGCAGCATCAGGACGAGGCGACCGACGGGATCCGCACTGCGGCGACAGTAGTCCAGGACCTGCTCCCAGGTCTCGTACCGGGCCACGGACTGGTCCTGTTCGAAGGCGGCGATCAGGTTGTCGAACGGCTCGATCGGGAGCGCGTGCCGCTGGACGGTGTCGGCGAGGGCCACGAAGACCGGGTGCCGCGGCTCGCCGGCGAAGCACAGATGCAACTCGTCCCGCCACCAGGAGAGGAGCTCGAGGCGTTCGGCGGGCTCGCCTCCCTCGTCGCCCAGGTCGTCGGCCCACCGGCAAAAGGCGTAGACGGCGGCGAAGTCGTCGGTCAGCTCGCGCGGCACCAGGGGGCTGAGCACGGAGAAGTTCTCGTAGTGGCCGTGGGCCAACGCGCGACACCACCGACGCGCCTGCTCCGGCGTGAGCCGGTCGCAGCGTCCCGGTCCGTACTGCCGGAGCGTTTCGGTGATCGTTGGGGTCGCGTCCATTCTCAGGGCCGTGCGTGCCGGTGGGTTCCCGCAATCGGCGGAAGCCGACACTGTACCGGACGCCTCGAAACAGGGCTACAGGCCGGCTTTCCTCGGGGCCGCTATGATCCGCGATTCCCCCGGCATCCCGCCCGCTTCCCCATGAAGATCCTCCTTGCGAACCCCCGCGGCTTTTGTGCCGGCGTGTACATGGCCATCGATGTCGTGGACCAGTTGCTCGGCATCTGCCCCGACGAGACGATCTACGTGCACCACGAGATCGTGCACAACAAGCATGTCGTGGACCGGTTTCGGCGGCGAGGCGTGACGTTCGTTGACGATGTGGAGGAGGTGCCGGAAGGATCGATCGTCGTGTTCTCCGCCCACGGCGTCAGTCCGGCGTTGCGGGAGGCCGCGCGGCACCGCCGGCTGACGGCCATCGACGCCACCTGCCCCCTGGTCACCAAGGTGCACGCGGAGGCGATCCGGTACGCTCGGAAGGGCTACCAGATCCTCCTCGTGGGACATGCGGACCATCAGGAGGTCGTCGGCACGCGGGGCGAGGCGCCGGACGCGATCCAAGTGGTCGAGTCGCCCGACGACATCGCCGGGCTTGTGATCAAGGACCAGACCAAGCTGGTCTACCTGACCCAGACCACCCTCTCGACCGACGACGCCGGCGTGATCATCTCGGCGCTCAAGCGGGCCTTCCCGGACATCAAGGAGCCGCCCAGCGAAGACATCTGCTACGCGACGACCAACCGGCAGACGGCGGTTCGCGCCCTCGCGTCCGACGTGGACCTGGTGCTGGTCGTGGGAAGCAAGAACAGCTCGAACTCCCTGCGGCTGACCGAGATCGCCCAGAACATCGGCACGAAGGCCGTGCTTATCGACGACAAGAGCGAGCTCCAGCCGGAGTGGTTCGAAGGCGTGGGCAGCGTCCTGGTGACCGCGGGCGCCAGCGCTCCGGAGGACCTGGTGCGGGATCTCATCATGCACCTCATCGAGACGTACGGCGGCGAGGTCGAGCAACGCGACATCTACCACGAGAAGGTGGAGTTCGGACTCCCGGGAACGCTGAAGGAAGTCATGCGCCAGCGCGGCATCGATCCCACGGGTCGCCGCATCCAGATGGACATCGGTGCCAAGACGACCGCCTGGCTCGAGGAGCGGGGCATCCCCCACCGGACGGTGGATCTCACGATCGGCGCCACCAGCTGAACGCGGCCGCACCGGCGAGTCCTTCTCGATCGGCTCGGCGCGACTGCGAGGAACCGCGGCGCTTCCCTACCCTTCTCCGTGCCTGCCGCCGTGAACGCCTTGCCCGCCGTCCTTGATCTCACGCCGGAGACGCTCGCCGCGTTCGCCGCCGAGCGGGGTCTGCCGCGGCACCTTCCCGGCCAGGTGTTGCGCTGGGTATACGAGCGCGGCACGCTCGATCCGGACGAGATGACAGACCTCGCCAAGTCGACGCGGGAGACGCTGCGTCGCGAGCTGAGATGGCAGCAGTCCGACACCGCGGCGCATCAGCGGGCCACCGACGGCACGCAAAAGCTGCTTCTTTCCTGGACCATGGGAGCGAACGACGGCGGGGACTGCGGCTCGCGCCTACCGCTGCCGGTCGCCGGGACACCTGTTGCCGCCACGCGGCAGACGGAATGCGTCATGATCCCCACCGAGCAGCGACGCACCGCGTGCGTTTCGAGCCAGGTGGGCTGTCCGGTCGGATGCGCCTTCTGCGCCTCGGGCATCGGAGGACTGGAAGGCAACCTCACCTGCGGCCAGATCGTCGAACAGGTGTGGCGCCTTGGCCGCTTGGACGGCGTCGGACGCATCAGCCACGTCGTCTTCATGGGCATGGGCGAGCCGTTGGCCAACTACGCCGCGGTCACGGACGCGATCCGCACGCTGAATGCGCCTTGGGGCCTGGGCATCTCGGCACGGAGGATCACGGTGTCGACGGTCGGACTTCCGGCGGCGATCAGGCGGCTGGTCGGTTTCGAGATCCCCGTGACCCTGGCGCTCAGCCTGCACGCTCCCAACGACGAGCTCCGCCGCCAGATCATCCCGTGGGCGGAGTACGCGACGATCGCCGAACTCCTCGACGCCTGCCACGAGTGGTTCCGCAAGACCGGACGCGAGATCACCCTCGAGTACATCCTCCTGGGGGGGTTCAACGACCAGGGGGAGCACGCCCGCGAGCTGGCCGCCGTGGCGCGGTCGCTGCGCGCCAACGTGAACCTCATCCGCTACAACGAAGTGCGCGGCATGCCGTTCGACCGGCCCGCCACCGGAGACGTGCGCCGTTTCCAGGAGATCCTGCGGAAGCAGGGCGTGAACGCCCACATCCGCGCCAGCCGCGGCCGCGACATCGCCGCCGCGTGCGGGCAGTTGAGGCGTGAGGCGGGGG
>JAGQOG010000251.1 GCA_020427695.1 Phycisphaerales bacterium | reverse complement strand
TTATCCCCGGAGATACCGTGAGCCGCGGCGACGCCGGCATGGGTCGCGAGGGCCGCTCGTAGCCAGGATGACTTCTTCAACGGGCTGCTAGTATGGGCCCATTGCATGGGCGAACCGGCCTCCGCCAGCCTCTTCGAGCAGTTCACCTCGTTCGTCGCGGACGTGATGACCAGGGGCGGCATCGTGATGTGGCCGCTCTTGGGACTCTCCGTGTTGAGCGTCGCGCTGTGCATCGAGCGGTCGATCTTCTGGATTCGCCTGAACGGCGGCGGCCGCACCCGATGGCTCCAGCGACTCAACGCGGCCCTTCGGACGGGGGACCGGGAGACGGGGGAGAAGCTCCTCCGCGGCGACCGATCGGCGTACGCGGCGGTGGCCGCCAAGCTGCTCGACTCGGGCGCAAGCGATGCGGTGGCCACCGAGGCGATCGAGGCGCAGCGTCCGTCGATCGATCGCTTCATGACCATCCTCTCGACGGTCATCACGGCGGCGCCGATGCTTGGCATCCTCGGCACGGTGCTCGGGATCATCGACTCCTTCCGTGTGCTGAGCTCCGGCGCGACCTCCTCGGACACGCGTCTCGTGTCGCAGGGCATCGCGGAGGCGCTGATCACGACCGCCGCCGGCCTGATCGTGGCGTTGGCGGCGCTCTTCCCCTACATGCTCTTCCGCAGCCGGGCCGATCGTGCGTTGGGCAGGTTCGAGACGATCATCGCCGCTGCCCAGGAGGGGCGCGAGCGGCGGGGCGGTCGGTAGGGCCGGACGCATCGTGCGCCCGCAGGCGTCGCGCTGCCACTCAAGCGCCGGGGCGAACGAGCCGAAGGCGAGACCGGCGAGACAGGCCGGACCGGCCGGACTTCCTGGAGGTGGCGCGGCCGGAGCCTCGGGCCAGAAACCGGCCCGCACGGCTACAATCGACCGCACACGCGCTTGGAGGAGCATGGCTCGAACGAGTCCATTGCGATGGCTTCTGACCTTGCTGCTGGCCGGCTGCATGCCGTTCTGCTGCTGCAACCTGCATCGCGTTCTTGGCGACAGGCAGACCCCCGAAGCGCGTGTCCTGCTCGGCGCTGGTGACGACGACCATGGCCACGCCGACGATCGCGGCGGCACCGGATGTTGCCACGGCGGTCGAAGCTGCGCTGCGGACGAGGGACACGATGGGGGTGCTCCGCCCGGGCACGACAATGCGCCCTGCCCGTGCGATCAGAACAAGGTGACTGCCTTGGACGCCTTGTCCGCCGGGATGCCCGTTCCGGCCTTGTCGTTGGTCGGCACCCTTCCCCGATGGGAAGTGGTGGCGTGGTCGTCCGAGTACGCCACCGTTCGAGCGCCGGCAGCGCGTTCCCTTCCGCGTCCGCCGACCTCGCTGCTGCGCCAGCACTGCGCGCTGATCGTGTAGCGCCGGTCGCCCTTCGTCGCCGCGATCGCGGCTGCGGACGGGCGTT
This sequence comes from Phycisphaerales bacterium, assembly GCA_020427695.1. Lineage (GTDB taxonomy): Bacteria > Planctomycetota > Phycisphaerae > Phycisphaerales > SM1A02 > JAGQOG01. The sequence continues at coordinate 7,908 of JAGQOG010000251.1, read as the reverse complement.
GCGCCATGGGAACCCGAGTCGCATCGGGCCCGGTGTCTGGGCGCCATCTCACCGCACATTCAACGTCGTCCCCAAGGGCGTCGCACCGACGATCGGCGTCGGTTCGCGACCGCTCGCCCATCCCCCGCCCATTCCCCCCATCTTGGGCATCGCCCGTTGTCCCGGAGGACCAGTTCATGGACTGGACCGTCAAACAAGCGGACCTTCGCCGCCGCTCAACCCGCACCGCTGGCGTGTTCGCCGCGCTGACCGTCGCGTCGTTGTCGGCGTGCAGCAGCCACCCATCGCCACTCGATCGGGCGACGCTCCAGCGCATCGCGGCCGAGGATGCGCGGCAAGCGCACGCGCGTGCCGCGGATCCGCCCTCGTCTGCTCCCGCCGATACGACGCTGCCGGGGGATCCGCGGACGGCGGAGGACTACGTGGCGTTGGCGCTCGGACGCAATCCGTCGATCCGAGCCGCCGAGGCCAGGGTCCGGCGCCTCGCGCAGCGGGGGCCGCAGGCGCGCAGCCTCGACGACCCGATGTTCACGGTCGCGCCGGTCGGCGACATGGCGGAGACCGCGGCGGGACAGGTCGGTCTCATGACCTCGTTGAGCCAACGGCTTCCCTTGCCGTCCAAGCTGGACGCGCGGGGGCGGATCGCGGAGCTGGAAGCGGCCCAGGCGGAGGCGGAGTTGGAACAGGTTCGCTTGCAGGTCGCGGCGGATGCCCGTCGCGCCTACTGGAACTACCTCTTCACCACCCGCGCCATCGAGACCACCGACCGCAGCCGGAGCCTGCTCCTTCAGTTCCGCGACGTGGCGGACGCCCAGTTCCGCGTCGGACAGCGCAGTCAGCAGGATGTGCTCCGCGCCGCCGCCGAGCTCGGCAACCTCGACGCCGAGCTCGCGGTCATGGCGCAGCGGCGGGACACCGCGGCGGCGATGTTGCGCCAACTGGTGGATGCGCCTCCGCAGCAGCGGCTTCCCGAGCCGGTCCCGACCGACGAACAGGAGATCGTCGTGCAGCGCGACGAGCTGCTGGACCGGGCGGCGGACATCAACCCCGCCCTCCGCCGGGTGGCCGAGCGCCTCGAGCAGTTCGAGCAGCAGCAGCGCTTGGCGAACCTCAACCGGTGGCCCGACCTGACGGTGAGCGTGACCTACAACGCGGTGGACGACGAGGGTCTCTCGGCGGCTGCGAACGGGCAGGACCAGTGGTGGCTCGGGTTCGGCATCAACCTCCCGATCTGGGCGGAGAAGTACGACGCGGCCGAACGGGAGGCGATCTTCGGACGGCTGGAGGCGGCGTCGGAGCTCGCCGCCGAGCGCGATCGCGTCGCCTTCCGCGTGGAGGATGCGTTGCTGCGCCTCGAGTCGCAGCGCGAGGTGCTCGACCTGCTCCGGCGCCAGGTGCTCCCCGACGCACGAGCGGCGGTCGAGGCCGCGGCCTCCACGTACCAGACCGGAACCGGCGACTTTCTCGCGCTGGTGGACAACTGGAGGAGGCTCCTGGGCTACGAGGTGATGGAGCACCAGGTGGTCGCGAGCGTCGAGCAGGCGCTCGCCGACCTGCAGCAGGCCGTCGGCGCCGACATCGACCGCGCCACCGGAACCGTGCGCACCGGATCGCCGCCCGCGAGTGCCGACTCGGCCGCCGCGGTTCGAAAGGAGCGATGGCAATGAGTCCAACGGAATCTCGCCCGTCCTCGACCGCTCCCGGAACACCTCCCCGCGACACCGTGCCCAGCCGCACGCCGCCGCGATCGATCTCGTGGCGGGTGCTGCTGAGCTTCGTCGCCGTCGCAGTCGCCGCGGGATGGATCGGCACGCGCTACGGGGATCGGATCGGTCCGGCCGTTCGGGACCTGGCCACGCGCCTCCGGCCGGCGAGCAAAGCGGCGGAAGCGCCGGCATCGGAGCATTCCGGCGCCGCCACGACGCAGTACTACACCTGCGGCATGCACCCGTGGGTGATCCTCCCGCATCCCGGCGACTGCCCCATCTGTCACATGACGCTCACGCCGCTCGACCCGTCCAAGTTCACGGGCGAGGTGACCATCGATCCCGTGGTCGTGCAGAACATCGGGGTTCGGATCGAGCCCGTGACAGTGGGACCGCTGGTTCGAACCCTCCGGACGGTGGGTACGGTGGACTACGACGAAACCCGTGTCCGCGACGTGAACACGAAGGTCTCGGGCTGGATCGAGCGTCTTGACGTCGACTACGTCGGCGCCCCGGTCGCCCAGGGACAGGCGCTGTTCGACGTGTACTCGCCCGCGCTCTTCCAGGCCCAGGAGGAATACCTGCTCGCCCTGCGCACGCAGCGCTCCGCCGCGGACTCGAACGACCGATCACTCGGTCCCCCGCTCGACCTGGTCGAGTCGGCCCGCACCAAGCTCGAGCTCTACGACGTCACCCCGGAGCAGATCGAGGAGCTGGTTCGGGCGGGGAAGCCCTCGCGCACGATGACCGTGCAGAGTCCGCACGGCGGCGTCGTCATCGCGAAGCATGCGAACGAGGGGATGCGGGTCGATCCGGGCATGCAGGTGTTCCGCATCGCCGACCTCTCGCGTGTCTGGGTGATCGTGACGCTCTACGAGTCGCAGCTTCCGTTCGTGTCCGAGGGACAGCGCGGCGTGATGACGCTCCCGTACATTCCGGGCCAGAGCTTCGAGGGTCGGGTGGTGTACGTCTACCCGTTCGTGGACACGAAGACCCGCGAAGTGCAGGTTCGCCTCGAGTTCGACAACCCCACCGGTCTCCTCAAGCCGGGCATGTTCGCCACGGTCGAGCTCCAGAGCACGCTTCGACGGGATGCGGTCCTGGCGCCGCGGTCGGCGATCATCCGCACCGGCGCCCGCAACATCGCCTTCGTGAGCCTGGCCGAGGGGAGGTTCGAACCGCGGCAGGTGAGGCTCGGGATCGAGACGGGGGAGGGGAAGGTCGAGATCCTGGAGGGACTGGCGCCGGGCGAACTCGTGGTGACGTCGGGCCAGTTCCTCCTCGACAGCGAATCGCGGGTGCGCGAGGCGCTCGCGAAGATGATCAAGGGCGAGCTGGCGTCCGATCAGCAGGCGCAGGTCGCCACCGCGGGCCGAAGCGAGCTCGATGCGCTGCCGGCGCCGGTGGCCTCGGCCCTGACCGAGGCGCTCGACGCCTACTTCGCGCTCGGCGAGCGCCTGGCGTCGGACGATCCGAGCGGCCTCGCCGAACCGGCCCGTGCCATCGCGGAGGCGCTTGATCGGGCGATCGGCACCGCGATTCCGGCGGACGAGCAGTTCTGGTCGCGGCACACGGAGGCCGCGGTCGCGCGCGGCGCTGCGATCGAGCTGGTCGCGACGGAGGATCTGGATGCGGCGCGGGCGAAGTTCGCCGATCTGAGCCTGGCGCTCGATTCGCTGATCCGCGCCACGGGCGTGCCGCCCGCGCTCCCGGGCGAGGTGCAAGCGCTGCACTGCCCCATGTTCCGCGAAGGGCAGGGCGGCGCGACGTGGCTGCTGCGGGCCGGACCTGTGCGCAATCCGTTCTTCGGTTCGACGATGCTCGAGTGCTTCGACCGGCGGGAGGCGCTTCCGGTGACCGGTGCGGCGCCCCCCGATGGCGAGGCGCCGGCGGCGTCCCCGGCCCCTGCGGCGCCGACATCGTCGCCGTTGCCTGGACGGGCCTCCCTCGGACCGGACGCGGTGCGGGCCATCGACGCACTCCTGGTCGAGTACCTCGCGGCGCAGGACCTCCTGACGAAGAACAACAGCCGGGAGGCGGCGGAGGCGCTGGCACGCGTTCGGACGAATGCCAAGCCGCTGTCCGAATGGCCGGGCGAGCTCGGCGCGTCGGCGCGCCGGATCGAATCGGCGCTCGATGTTCCCAGCGCCGCCGATCCCGCCGCGCTGCGCGAGCGGTTCGCAACCGTGTCCGATGCGCTCCTGGTCATTGTGGCGGCGGTGCCACCGTCCTCGCGGGCCGGCGGCATGCACCACGCGTACTGCCCGATGGTGAAGGCGCACTGGATCCAGGCCGGGACGGCGATCAGGAATCCGTACGACCCGGACATGCTGGAATGCGGGACGATCAAGGGACGCATCGACGACGGAGGCACGCCATGATCGCGCGGCTGATCGACTGGTGTCTCCACAACCGGCTCCTGGTGGCGCTGCTCACCGGGGTGCTCGTGGCGGCGGGCATCTTCTCCGCTCGGCGCATCACGGTGGACGCCATTCCCGACCTCTCCGATGTGCAGGTCGTCATTCGGACCGAGTTCCCGGGTCAGGCGCCCCAGATCGTCGAGGACCAGGTCACCTACCCGTTGACGACGGCGATGCTCGCCGTGCCGTTCGCGAAGGTCGTGCGCGGCTACAGCATGTTCGGTTCGAGCTTCGTCTACATCATCTTCGAGGACGGAACGGACCTGTACTGGGCTCGCAGTCGAGTGCTGGAGCAGCTCAGCACGGTGGCCGGACGGCTGCCCGCGGGGGTGAGTCCGCAGCTCGGCCCCGACGCGACCGGCGTCGGATGGGTGTTCCAGTACGTGCTCACCACGGGGTCGTACTGCCCCGAACATCCGCATGGTCTCTGGCACGATCCCGTTACCGACGACTGGTACGCCGCGGAGGAGGACGCGCCCGCGGCGGCGCGTCCGCGGCTGGTGTGGCGCCGCATCCTGACGGATGGCGCCGGGGGCGGACTCGATCGTTGTCCGCTCGATGGCCGGCCGTTGGTCCGATCGGCGGTGGACCTCGCGGGACTCCGCTCGCTCCAGGACTGGTACCTGCGCTACGAACTCACCGCGGTCGAGGGCGTGAGCGAGGTCGCGTCGATCGGCGGTTTCGTGCGCCAGTACCAGGTCGTCGTCGATCCGGTGCAGCTGCGGGCGTACGGCATTCCCATCTCGAAGGTGAAGGCGGCCATCCAGCGGTCGAACGTGGACGTCGGCGGCCGGATCCTCGAGATGAGCGAGACCGAGTACATGGTGCGCGGACTCGGCTACCTCGGCACGCTCACGCCGGAGGAGTCCGCCGAGGCCGCGGCCGCCGGCCACGGCGCCTCGCCGCAGCGCACGGACCGGGTGCTGGAGGAGCTTCGACAGGTCGCCCTCGGCGCGACGTCGTCGGGCACGCCCATCACCCTGTCCGACGTGGCGGAGGTGCGGGTCGGTCCGGACATCCGTCGCGGCATCGCGGAATGGAACGGCGAGGGCGAGACGGCGGGCGGCATCTTGGTGATGCGTTCCGGCGAGAACGCCCAGCGCACGATCGAACGTGTGCGGACCAGGCTTGCCGACCTGGAGCGCGGACTTCCTCCGGGCGTGGCCATCGAGGTGGCGTACGACCGCAGCGACCTCATCGACCGTTCGGTGGCCACGCTCAGCCGGACGCTCGTCGAGGAGATCGCGGTCGTGTCGATCGTGATCATGCTCTTCCTGCTCCACGCGCGCAGCGCCCTCGTCGCGGCGTTCGTGCTTCCCACCGGCGTCCTGGCGGCGGTGTCGATCATGGACCTCTTCGGCATCAACGCCAACATCATGTCGCTCGGCGGCATCGCGATCTCGATCGGCGTCATGGTGGACAGCTCGATCGTCATGGTGGAGAACGCGCACAAGCACCTGGAACAGGACGAGGCCCGGGTCGCGGAGGGGCATCCCCCCCGACCGCGCTTGCAGATCATCAGCGAGTCGGCGCGCGAGGTCGGTCCGACGCTCTTCTTCAGCCTGCTGATCATCACGGTGAGCTTTCTCCCGATCTTCGTGCTCGGCGAGCAGTCGGGGCGGCTCTTCAAGCCGCTTGCGTTCACCAAGACCTTCGCGATGGGCGCCGGAGCGGTGCTGGCGGTCACGATCATCCCCGTTCTCATCCTGTCGTTCGTGAGCGAGCGCGTCCTTCCGCGCTCGTGGAGCCGAGGACGGCGGGCGTCCGCGTACCTGTTGGCGATCGCAGGCTCCGCCGCAGCGCTTTGGCTGGCGCCACTCGGCGGGCTCGGCCCGTGGCGCTGGTGGCTGGTCGGCGGCGGAGCGATCCTGGCGCTGCTGGTGCTCGCACCCCAACGGATCGTCCCCGAGGAACGGAACTCGATCAGCCGTGTTCTCCAACGGGTCTACGACCCGATCTTCCGGTTCGTGATGCAGTACCGGGGACTCACGCTGGTGCTGGCGACGCTCCTGCTCGCCTCCACGCTCTACCCGATCAGTCGTCTGGGCAGCGAGTTCATGCCGCCGCTGGAGGAAGGCGATCTGCTGTACATGCCGACCACCGATCCCGGTCTCAGCGTGACCAAGGCCAAGGAGATCCTGCAGCAGACGGATCGCCTCATCGCCCGGTTCCCGGAGGTCAAGAGCGTGTTCGGGAAGGTCGGACGGGCCGAGACGGCGACCGATCCGGCGCCGCTCAGCATGCTGGAGACGACGATCACGCTCGAACGCGACAAGAGCCGATGGCGACACGCTCCCGTGCCGCGGTTCTACGACGGCTGGCCCGAGTGGGCCGCAGCGCTTCCGCAGCGGATGTGGCCCCCGTCGCGGCCGATCTCCGTGGAGGAACTCGTCTACGGCTACGAGCTCCCGGGCGGCGTGCACGTGCCGGGGCTGAACGAGATCGTCCAGATCCCCGGCCTGACCAACGCGTGGACCATGCCGATCCGCACCCGGATCGACATGCTCTCGACCGGCATCCGAACGCCGGTCGGCGTCAAGGTGCTGGGTCCCGACCTGGCGACGCTGGCGGCGCTTTCCAACGAGATCGCCCAGGTGCTCAAGACCGCGGAGCAGACGGGTCCCTACACCGTCAGCGCCTTCCCGGAGAAGAGCGTCGGCGGCAACTACATCGACATCCTGATCGATCGCGAGGCGATCGCCCGCTACGGCCTGCTCGTGGCCGACGTCCAGGACGTGGTCATGAGCGCTGTCGGCGGCATGAACGTCTCGACCACGGTCGAGGGACTCGAGCGGTACCCGATCAACGTGCGCTACCCGAGCGAGCTCCGCGACAGCGTGGAGAACCTCAAGCAGATGCTGGTGGCGACGCCGTCGGGAGCGCAGATTCCGTTGGGGCAGGTGGCGCAGTTGGTGCTGCGGCAGGGGCCCCCCATGGTCAAGAGCGAGAACGCGCGGCTCACGAGCTGGGTGTACGTCGACATCGCCGGCATCGACGTCGGGACGTACGTGCGCGAGGCGCAGGGCGCTGTCGGACGGGAGGTGCGTCTCCCGGCGGGATACTCGATCGTGTGGTCGGGCCAGTACGAGTACATGCAGGCGGCGAAGTCCCGGCTGTTCGTGGCGGTTCCGCTCGCGGCCGTCCTGATCGTGCTGCTGCTCTACTTCGCGACCCGGAGCTGGCTGCGGGTGGGCATCGTGCTGCTCGCGGTTCCGTTCAGCCTCATCGGGTCGATGTGGCTGGTCTACTGGCTCGGCTTCAACCTGTCGCTGGCGGTGTGGGTCGGCGTGATCGCGCTGGCGGGGCTCGATGCCGAGACCGGTCTGGTCATGCTGCTCTACCTCGAGAACAGCCACGATCGGTTCCGGGCGGAGGGCCGCCTGCGCAACCGCGACGACCTCTGGTGGGCGATCCACGACGGCGCCGTGCAGCGGATTCGACCCAAGACCATGACCGTCGTGACCACGTTCATCGGCCTGGTGCCGCTGATGTGGGCGGTGGGCGCCGGAGCGGACACGATGCGTCGCCTGGCGGCCCCCATGATCGGCGGGCTGGCCACGAGCTTCGCGCTCGAGCTCCTCGTCTACCCGGTTCTCTTTGCCGTGTTCAAGGGGATCGGCCTGCCCAAGGCGGGCGATGCGGTTGCGTGAGAAGCGAGGCGTGTGGACGGAGGGCCCCTGCCCGGCCGCGGGGCGACGCGGCGCTCGCCTGGCTGCGCGACGCGCTGCGGAATCCCGCCACCGGACCGCGACCTTCAGCGGCTCGGCCCGCCGCCCCCGGTG